>SOKL01000108.1 GCA_004376265.1 Candidatus Thorarchaeota archaeon | reverse complement strand
CTCAACATGTTGCAAAGCTGGGAGTCATTGTTCGAAAGGAGATTCGGGGTATTGGTGTTGGAAAATCTCTCATGCTATCCGGTCATTCCCTTGCTTCCCAAAAGACATACACAAAAATCGTACTCAGCACCTTTGAAGACAATGATGTAGCTCTCGAACTTTACAAGTCTCTTGGCTATCGCATTGTAGGCTTTCGCAAGAATCATTTTAACATGCCGAAGGGCTTTATAGACGAAGTGCTTATGGAAAAAGAACTAGCTGAATAAATGCAAAGGTGTTCTTCCATGTGGCGTAGTATTGTTGACCACTTCAGTGAATCTCCGCAAAGGCTGAAGGTTGCCGAAGCGATTGTTAGACACGGGTTCCACGTTGAAGCTGCTGGAGTGATCAAGTGTGGAGATATTAGAATCCCCTTAAAATCTCTGGGCAAAGCACTTGGAATTGACCGACGAACTGTGAGAGCGACGACGGAAGACATCTGTGATGATACCCTCGACACACATAATCCCGAACTTTGCGAATTCTTCTCGTTACTCCGACCTGCAGGACCTTCTCTTGAGAAAGTCCGAACCGTAATGGGATATGGTGTTGTGACCATCTTTGTTGATTCTCCTGAAACCCCCGGTATTCTATCTGAAGTCACATCGATGATTGCTGGTTATGGGATTCCAATCAGACAGGTACTTGCGGAAGATGTAGCAATTTACCAGGAACCTTGTCTCAAAGTGATCACGGAAGATCCACTTCCCGGTCGAGTGATTGAAACTCTCGCAGATATCAAGGGAGTTCGAAAAGTCATCATTGACAAGTGATTTTGAGGCCTGATTACGAACCTTGAAAAGGGCTTTCTCTTGCGATGCGTAGAGTGTTTTTTGATGGACCCTGATACCGAAGTAGAACTACCTATGGAAGAAGAACAGACTGATGAAATAGAAGATCGCCCACAAGGAATGCGTCAGGTCTGGATGCTTACTTTTTCACTTGCTGTCCTTCAGGTTGGTTTTGGTATAGTAATGCCAATTTTTCCATATTACATAGACTCCCTTGGCATGGCTGGTATCGAGCTAGGAGTTCTTGCGGCATCCTTTGCCATTGCTCGGATTATCCTTGCTGGACCTATGGGACGTTTATCGGACCGGGTTGGACGGAAACCCATTCTGATAATATCCCTTCTTGGTTTTGCTTTCTCGAATATTATCTATGCCTATGCATATGACGTAGTTGTGATGATTGCAGCTCGTTCACTCGAAGGAGCCATATCCGCTGGATTCTTCCCTGCGGCTAACGCACTCGTTTCCGACGTCACCACTTCCAAGAATAGGGGGACTGCGATGGGCTATCTTAGTATGGGTAATATGGTAGGTTTTGTTGTTGGTCCTGCACTAGGCGGCTTTCTGGCTCAGTTTCTGGGAATTCGAATACCCTTCATCTTAGCTGGACTTGCAGCATTCTTTACAATGGGTCTACTCTACGTCTTGGTTCAAGAACCTGTCAAGAGAACAATCAAAGAAGCTGTACCCAAGGTCCCTATTCGAGAAATATTATCACGAGCACGTGGAATCTACGGAGCTTTAGGGATAGCAATGTTTGCGAATATGTTTGCAATGGGTATCCTCGAAGTTGCATTCATGCTTGATGCTGTTATCAACCTAAATATTCAGCCATATGAGATTGGCATATTCTTTGGTGTTATAGGAATAACCATGATTTTTGGAAATGTAGTGTTTGGAAAGCTCTCAGATACAAGAGGTCGAAAATGGCTAATTGTGATTGGAGCGATAGTTGGTGCAGGTTCAATGGGAATGTTCATTCTTGCACAAAATTCAGTTAATCTCGTTATTGCTGGTATTGTCCTTTCCATTGGGATGTCAATGAGAGGACCGGCGATCCAAGCTTTGATAGCAGATGTAACAGATCCAAGTGCATATGGGACAATGATGGGTGTGTTTGGCGCAGTGAGTAATAGTGCCTATGCCGTGAGTCCACTCATCAGCGGCCAAATCTTCGACGACACCGGCTCTGCTGCATTGAGTCTACTCATCGGTGGTGGAGTTTCTCTGGTTGGCGCTGCTGTAGCAGCAGTTCTAATACCAGGAAAATCAAGTGAAGTAGATAGTGAAGAAAGCTCTCAACCAGAAGTTGACGGCATCGATATAGCTGGGAACGACTAATGTTCACAATCTATTCGATTGTAGCTGCGACATAAGCAACAACACTGGAATTGTCTTTAGTAATATCGCCTGAAGTTGTATACTTCAACATGTTGAATTGGACTGCACCTCTCTCCTTCGCAAAGACCATTGCTGCAGCGATTGGTCCCGCTCCGCAGATACTCACTTTGTGTCCTTGCACAAAAGATAGGAAACCCTCCGGGTCGAGGAACTCAAGATACTCCATGGCTTGATTGTCTTTCTTACGGGCACTTTCAGCTGATTCGAAATGAGTGAAGTCAGAGCTGGCAATAACCAGAATATCCTTTTCATTTGCTAATTTTGCTAAGGTCTTTCCAATAGACTCACAAACTGCCCACGATTGATCCGAAATACAAATCGGAACAAAGCTCACTCCCGGTCCAAAGGTGTATTGCAGAAATGGGATCTGTACTTCCAGTGAGTGCTCATTACTATGAGCAACACAATCATTTGTAGCAAATTCATCTTCATCAACAATGGCGGCTCCCAGAACACTATCGAATTGAGCAACTCCCAAGGGTGTCTGCCAATTATCATTACAGACTGCTAATCTAGCACCAATTCCAGTGTGATTTGGTCCAAGTATAACTATGTGATTTGGTATTCCATCTTGGAAGATCTTGAGATATGTATGGGCTGCAGGCATACCTGAATACATGAATCCGGCATGCGGTGCAATCACAGCTTTTAGAGACCTTGTTGACCCTGGTTCTCCTTCTGGAAGGCTACCTGGCCCCAATGAACCCAAGAAACAGTTCTTCAAACGTTCTTGGAGTAGGTCATCTTTTCCCTCGTAAAATTGTCCTGCGACTACTGGCATTCGAACCATTGAAATCCCATAGATATCATAGTCATTCTGAGAGAAAAGCTTTTGGTCTCTCCGAATTGGTTCCTGCGTAGAGACTTCTCACAGATTGTATGCTACTACTTTCCAAGTGCTTTGAGCAAGTACTTTGTCAAAGCAATGGATTTGACCTGCTCGGTTTCCTTTGATGTCATATTCCGCACACTGACTTCTCCCTTTGCAATGTCACGTTCTCCAACAATAATTGTATACTTGGCATTTTTCGAGTCAGCTTGTTCTAGTAGTTTCTTCAGAGGTCTGTTCATCAAATCCACTTCACATGAGAAACCAGCTTGAATGAGCTCACTCTGAAATGATATAGCATATCGGAGCATTGGACGCTTAATCGGAGCTACGAAGACATCAAGTTGCTGCGTAAGTTCCTTTCCAACACCTCTTGCCAGGACAACTTCAATCAACCGACCTATACCTAGGGAAATTCCTGTTGCAGGGGTGGGCTGGCCACCGAACTTCTCTATTAGTTGATCATAACGGCCGCCTCCGAGAATGGACCCAACTGTTGGTTTCCCAAGATATCTTCCTTCAAAGACAGGTCCTGAATAATAGTCAAGACCCCGCGCAAGTGACATGTCGAACTCAATCAACTCGGCTACTCCACTCTCTTCAAATATCTCCGCCATCAGCTCCAGTTCATCAACACCCTCAGTTCCAATTATCGAACCTTCCAATAAGTCCCGGAATTTCTGAAGAACTTCTGTTCCACTACCTTTGATAGAAATTGCATCAATAAGAAAATCACTCTGCTTCTTTCCAATGCCACTGTCTTTCAGCTCCTTCAGAACTCCGTCTCTACCAATCTTGTCCAGTTTGTCTATTGCTCTGAAACACTCAGATGCGAAATCATCAGTTACACCGGCCTTCTCAGTTAACCCACGAAGGACTTTGCGATTATTGATCCGTATTAAGTAATCATTCCCGAGAACACGTCGAAGAAATTCCAAAGCGACGAGGACTACCTCTGCATCTGCAGCAGGACTCACAGACCCAACGATATCAACATCTGCCTGTTCAAATTCTCGATAACGCCCTGCTTGAGGTCTATCATATCTCCATGCCTTTCCCAGAGCATAGCGTTTGAACGGCTTACGTAAATGGGGGTTCGTCGCAATAATTCTTGCTAGAGGTATCGTGAGATCAAATCTCAAACCAACCTCTCGCTCACCCTTATCTGTGAACTTGAAAGTTTCCGCTTCAACCTCTTCTCCACCTTTTGCTGATAATGTTTCCCAGAGTTCCATAACTGGTGAGTCTAAGGGCTCATACCCATATTGTTCAAAGACCTTCGCTGCTGTAGCCATGAGGTAGTTCTTAACTTGCATATCTGGACCCATGAGGTCTCTCATACCCCTAACTGTTCTCATCTCACTCATTGAAATTCCTCCAGAAAACGTATCGGCAACGAGAATAGGTGGCGGAGGTTACACTAAGACTATTCATTTTGATGAACAGATCCACCAACTGCACTCACATTTGTCACCAATCGCGATTCTAGTATATTCAACTTTAAGTCTTGTGTTGAAATTGAAAGACGTAATTACACTATAAGTCCGAGTGATAGCAATAGAAGGTAGATAATAATTAATCCCCCCACAATTACAGAGTCTCTTGCTACTCTTTTGAGAAGAGTAGTTTCTCGATCAGCCAAGTACACGTATATCATCTTGTTGAGAACTGACATAGTAGTTGCGAGAATCACTGCATTGGCGGCAATTGACAAGCTTACTTCGCCAGTTATGAATAATGTAGCTGTGCTTGCAACAACTGCACCAGCTGAAACAAAACCACCAATAATAGCTGCGACCACCAACCCAATATCACTGAAAGCTTCCGTGAAGAATAATTGGATAAGATATACACCTGCAAATATAGCTCCAAAACGAATGGCTGGTCCAAACTCAAATGGTGAAACGAGCTTCGTATCGAACATAGGTTCATCTTGACCTTCTTTCTTTCCACTCTCATAGATTAACTTCATAATACTTACAACTAGTAGAATTGTGATGGGTACGATGTACAAGCGTAGAAGTTCAAACGAGCTATCAATCAACAACAACAAGAAACCATTTCGCAGGACCATGGCAACATTGGCGAAGAGAATGGAAATAGATATACTTTCAACACCTTTCCTTTCTGATTTGGTATAGAAATCAGTAACACTTGAAACTGCAGCCTCACTGTTTGCTAACCCACCAAAAAGACCAAAGAAGTAAACGCCCCGATCTTTGTATTTCTTGACTAGAAGATAATTTACAAAACTAACACCGAGAAGAATGACAATTAGTAAATATGTCTGAAATGCTGGAAACGCGATAGTGCCAATTTGGATTGTCTGAGGAACTAACGGCCACAAGAAGAGGATAATCACTCCTAACTCCACAGCACTAATCATCTCATCTCGTGTGATGACCTCAACAGCGTGAGCAAGCTCCTCTTTGAAACTTAATACCAAGAAAACTCCAAATGATACAGTCATAGAGAGGACCCCGAGAGTTCCGACATACTCTCCAACTGCTGGAGTATCAAGACCTACGAGCACTCCAAGTACAAATGTGATCGCAAACACGAGGGGCGTAGTAAATCCTTTCCCCATTGTGCGGAACATCTTGTAATAGATCTGGGTGGCAACCAAGATACCTGAAATCACAATAGCATACGCTAGAATTGCAGGCTCGCTGAGGATTTGATATGAATATGCAGCTAGGGTTCCTAGTAAACTATGAAGACCAAATGAACGGACACCCGCAACTCTCTCTGATTCCAACTTCTTCTGACGTTCAAGTCCAATGAGCGCTCCAACTGCGAAACCTAGTAGTATTTTGACAATCAATTCTGCGCTGGGAAGTATCAACTGCATATCAACCACCACTAGGAATACTAGTTTAGGAAAAATCGCTTTTAAGGCGTCGTATGATTGCACAACAGATATAGAAAAATGAGATTAAAGGTTGGAACTAGTCCAACCTTGTATTCTCTAATAGTAGTGATAATGGGATGTTGAATGCTTCTCCAGTAGGTAAAGATCTTCGAACAGTCATTGGAAGCGCGCCTGATTTGAGCTCTGCTTCAGCAAACGCGAAACGTCCTTTGGGTGCAGTCTTTACATCAATGAGTATTGGAGCGCCCATTGAAACCTGAAGTGCTCTTGCACCAATAATTCGGGCTTTCTCGAATCTTGTAAGCCACTTAGGACCAACAGGAATTCCCATCTCAGCCTTCTCTTTGTCATAGCCAGTAACTAGCTTCGTACGCTCCTCAGCTTTGTCAATCGCGTCCAAGGGATCAAGTTGATGTTTGTCAGGTTCGGGTTCTGGAGCCTTCTTTCGTTTCGACTTAGACTTTCCACTCAGATCAAGAGCTCCGGATTTCACTTTCTCAAGAACATCCACAGTTTCAGCTATGGTCGCCTCAGCCTTAGAAACACTTAGACCCGCTACAGCAGCAGCAAGTTCCTCTTTGTCTGCCGTAGCGACCTTCTCTAGAGTGTCAAAGCCTGCAGCAGCAAGCTTCTCTGCAGTCTTTGGCCCTACTCCTGGAATGTTGGTCAATAGAGCAACAGTATCCTCGATAGTTGTAGTAGGTTCTTTTTCATCCTTTTTGGACCCATTTTTCTTTGGTTTAGAGCCTTCTGACATGAGCTACACCTGATTTCATTCTACGTTTGACTCTTTCTATTCGTCATCACCCATGTCACCAGGACCACCAGGACCACCCATATCGGGAGCCCCACGTGAGCTGATGACGTCATCGATTTTGAGAATCATCTGAGCTGCTTCAGCTGCTGACATGACTACCTGTTTGTTGACTAGGGCTGCTTCGACGACTCGAGCTTTCTTCATGTCGTCAACTTTGCCCTTTGAGATTTCAATTCCGTGATAGATTTTACCCTCTGTGTGTGCTTTTCGGAGATTGACAATCACATCAATGGGGTCAAGACCTGCATTCTCAGCAAGTGTATTTGGAAGTGACTCGACAGCATCTGCGTAAGCATTCACTGCATACTGTTCACGACCTTCAAGTGTAGCTGAGTAGTCTCTCAACTGCTTCGAGATCTCTGCTGCAAGAGCGCCTCCGCCATAGGTGACTGATGGATGAATTACGACATCACGTACTACATAGAGGGCATCGTTCAGTGCACGGTCGACCTCATCAACAATATGGTCTGTTCCACCTCTGACAAGTAGAGTTACTACACTTGATTTTGGAGTACCCTCGATGAAGAGCATCTTGTCATCAGCAACTTCTCTCTGCTCAATCAGCTTGGCTTTACCGAGGTCCTTAGCTGAAAGATTTTGCATCTTTGAAACGATTGCA
>SOKL01000290.1 GCA_004376265.1 Candidatus Thorarchaeota archaeon | reverse complement strand
GATCACTGGAATTGTTACAATTAAGGGACTCACGCAGCAGATTGTTTATAGATGGCCTAGATTCAAGGAAACAAATCTGAAGGCATGGGACCTTGGCGTGAAAGCAGGGAAAGAAGCGATTCCATTTAGTGCCTAGGTATTCAACAGCTTTATGTGACTTAGCCGATTGAGCTGGTTATGAGTTCTGAAACACCACTAAGTGACTGGCACTTTCTGATTGGTGAATGGCGAGGTCAGTCAAAGGACCAGTTTGGCGGAGATGGAATAATAGAAACCTCAGACGTCTTCACGCTTGAGATGAATGGTGTCTACATCATGGGAAGACATGAGGCTGTCAAAGAGGGGAAGATTGAGAACCAGAGCATCAGTATGATGTATTATGACAAGCGTAATAAGAGAGTGTTACGCAAAAATTTTTTCTCGTACGGTTTTTGCAATAACGAGGTTGAGTTTGAGCGAACGAATGATGTAATTCGCTTTGAAGTCGTATTAGAACCCAGTCCACAATCTTTTGATGGAATGAGGTGGAGATCGTATATCAAAAAGATATCCGAAACGGAGATCCGAGATGGTTTGGAGGTCGCAAAGAGCGGAGAGGATTTCACTAGTTACGGAGAGTCTGTGTCAAAGAAGGTCACATGATTCAATTTTCTTCACCTTTCTTCTCCAAAGCGATGACCGCTGCTCCCAAAGCACCTGTGAGCTGTGGGTCTTCAGGAACCCATATCTCTACACCGAGTTGGTCAGACAGGTAATGTATGAATGCAGGATTCAGAGCTACTCCTCCTGTGGCACATACAGGTTCTTTGACTCCTACACGTTTAGAGAGAGAGCTGATTTTAGAAACCATGGATACATGCACTCCTGCGGCAATGTTTGCAGCTGATTCCCCAGCACCAATATGACCAATTACTTCGCTCTCTGCAAAAACCGTGCATGTACTACTTATCGAACTAGGTGTTTGAGATTGGAGTGCGAGAGGTCCCAAATCGTCTAGGGAAACCTCAAGGACACGTGCCATGACCTCAAGAAATCGACCAGTTCCAGCAGAGCACTTGTCATTCAATTCAAAGTCCTCGGGCCTTCCAGAGGGGCCTATTCGAATGACCTTCGCATCTTGGCCGCCGACGTCAATGAGTAAGCGAATGTCTGGATTGATATAATGCACTCCAACACTATGACAAGTAATCTCAGTAACTGATTTTTCAGCTAACTCAACACGAGCACGACCATAACCTGTACTAATCACAGGAATGGAATTCAAGTCAATTTCTGATAACGATGAGATTTTCTGAAGTGTCTTTTCTACAGCCTGAACTGCTGAGGCACCAGTTTGCATCAATGACTTAGCCACAATCGTACCAGAGGAGTCTAACAAGACGCCCTTTGTCGTTGTTGACCCAACATCAATACCGACACCCATGTCCACCAATTATCTCTCCTCACATTAGCATCTCAAGGAGTGCATCTACTCGGGTTTCAATTTGGGCTTCATTGTATACATTTGAGTCCACCATGTCACCTTCAATTATGACTCCTGGGATACCTGTCCTTTCTGTTACTAGCTCTTTTGACACAAGTTGACCGAGAGAGTAGCGCTTGCATGAGCGAACAGAGAACATAACGAATCCATCAAGGTCATAATCAGTGATCAGCTTACACATCTTATCGACCTTAGCATCTAGTCCCATGTTCAGATAAACTTTGGAATATGTTTCAACTACTTCATCAATGATTGAAGGTGTATCTGTACCTACCATATTGCCAGTCCATGCATGGGTATATGTGTCAGCAGGGAAAACGACGCCTCTGCTTGCCAGTATGTTGAAGAATCTTAGATGATGCCATGGTGGAATATTGTCCCAAAGCAACCGAACCTTTTCATCTCGAATTGCACCGATTCCATTCTTTGCACGTTCCTCTACCTCTGTAACGACGGATTCGTAGAACTCAACGCAATGTTCAGTCCCTCGACTTGAAACTACGGGAGCCATCATCAAGAATCTATCAGCACAGTTCAATGGACTCGGCTTGTTCTTGCAAGCCTCAAGAGCACGTATCCAGAGTTTTGTTGCTCTACTTGAAAGCTCAGCCACTTCCTTAATTCTATCCTCCTCAATGGTTCGATTGAAACGTGTCCCAATGAACTCAATCAGACGTTCAACACCACGACGCACATACTCCTGATTATGAGGGAGCTGCTGATTTTCTATAGGTGGAGTGTCTAAGAGAAATACTGGAGCTCCTGTCATTTCAGAAATAGCATCATACCATTTCAGAACAGTCCCACAGATATTGTTACCAGCAAGGAGAATCTGAGGTGTTGGAAGTGCACCCATTGGGACCTTATCGGGCTTTTCTGTAGAACCAATACTAACGCGAGCATACGAACACAGCTCTTGTGAATACCCAAGGTCTTCTGCGTATCCTGAAACTTCAGGACCTATTTTCTGAGCTCCGATGATAGCCCCAGCCTGTTCAGGATAGACTACACCTAGATTCATGGCAATTGGAATCTCCACTGGGAAGCCTGACGTCACCCATGCGAGCGTACCATTCTCACTTGCTTCCAGAGCCTCCAGCCCGGTACGAAATGCAATCTGCTGCAGGAGTGCTTGTGTTTCAAGTCGTCTGAAAGGTTTCTCTTCACTTGGTCTTTCTTGAGTCATTTTATTGCTCACTCCAGAGTTTCTAGGAAAGTCTGTATCCGTGTTTCAACTCGACCACGGTCGCTCAGTTCGGGGTCCAAGGGGACGCGAACTGTTTTAATGCCCAATTCTGAGGCGGCTTTTTCGATAGATGGTGCTTCAAATTGATCAGGATCACAGAATGACTGCTCACAAACTATGAGTCCCTGAATTGAGAGGTTTGAGAGAATTCCTTTCATTGCATCCATGCGGTATGAGAGTCCTTCATGGGTTGGGTCACCGGGAGCAGTCAAGACAGATTGTGCCATCGCCAGATAGGGATCGTCAGACGTGGAAGGAGACTCCGTGAACACAGTCTTGAATCCAAATGAGAGGAGGTCCAATACAATGACTGACTCGTGGACGTCAGGCATATCACTGATTAGAGTGGCCATAGCTTGAGGTTCAACCATCCCTCCTGCAATTACTATACGAGGTGTTTCTAGACCTTCTGGAAGTTTTACTCCAGAATAGTCACCACTTTTTATTGCCTGTCTTACAGATTCGATACTATCTGATAGTCCTACCTCATTTGCTTTGTTTCGGACCGTTTCTGCGGCTTCCTTGACTGATGACACCGATGAGGTGGTGGTACTCGTCAGAAAGGTTCTAACAAGGCCAACAACTTCAGCATAGGAGATTATCTTTGGATTGACAACTCTAGCGGAATACAGGAATTGTGCACTATTACGGAAGTCTTGGACAAGTTCGACTGCGTGATTATAACTCTCTGAAAGAAACGGCCGGTTGAGTGTCTTTGAGATGGTTTCACTCAGATGTTTTAGCTCTTCGGTGAGAAACTTCGTAGTTGACTCGTCCTGACTGTATCTAGTGACAGGGTATGTCAATCGAAACACTCTATCATCAGGAAAACGAATACGCCAAATATCACCTAGATTCTGAAGAGCGTCACATGTGTTTCCAGGGAATACCAATCCTGCCAGAGTCAAAAAATGACCATTTGCACGTTGACTATAGAGATTCCGGATGTATGAACATGCAAAGGTCTGAAGACTTTCTTCAAATCCACTTGCAGTCCCAGGCAGTGCTCTGATGAGGGAGGGCGTTAACCCATGTGCCATAAAGAGCTCCAATGGGACATGAGGATAGATGTAGCCAATTATCTCCTCACGTGAATCCATCAATTCTTTCAATCCCATTGTTGATTGTTCGATAACTCCTTCATAGTTCAAATTGGATTCCTCTCTCTATGGTTGTGTGTCTGGTAGGATTACTGAACTTTCCACAATCAGTATCTTAATTGTTCCGTTGAACCAAACCAAGTCAACATTCTTCCTTGTTATTAATCAAAAACTACTTGTGGAAGGTATTATCAATAGGAATTATAATCGTAGTTGTTATCCTCTGGTCAAAATTCTGACTATAGATTATAGACGAGAGATATGGAGAACGAATATTATGGAAGAAATGCTTTGGCATACCAAGAGATGGCCAGAACATGTTAGGAAGTCATTGGACTATCCTGATGAGCCACTCTTTGCATTACTAGACAATATAGCTGCTAAACACCCGGATTCACCATCAACGGTTTATTCTGGGGTATCACATTCCTTTGCAGAAGTCAAGGATCACGCGGATAGGATAGCTAATTTCCTGTCGAGCAAGGGTATTGGAAAAGGCGATAAAGTTGCGATTTTCATGCCGAATGTTCCAATGTACCCACCCGTGTTCTTTGGGATTCTGAAAACAGGAGCGACTGCAGTCACCTGCAATCCTTCATATAAAGCAAATGAGTTGAATTTCCAACTGAAGGACTCGGGAGCGAAGGCGGTGTTCGTCTTTGACCACCAAGTCTTCACACCGACATCCTATGAAGCGGTAAAAGGTACTGATGTTGAAATCCATGCGTTATGCAGCATAAAGAGCTTCTTACCTAAGGTGAAGGCAGTTCTAGGAGGTCTTCTCGGTAAGATACCCAAGGGTGACTCATATGAGGAAGGAACAGTCTTCTATGACGAGATCATTGAGCAATTCGAGCCAAATGCTCCCGATGTGTCAATCAATCCAAAAGAAGATTTAGCGCTTATTCTCTATACAGGCGGTACCACAGGAACGCCTAAGGGAGCGATGTTAACGCATCTAAATATGTACAGTAATGTCGTACAGATTGATGAGTGGACTCAACTTGAACCTGAGGGAGGAGGACCTCCTGAAAAGCTCACCTCAGAAGAAGTGTATGTTGGAGCTCTACCTTGGTACCACAGCTACGGTCTGACTCTCACTATGGTTGCATCCTATTATTTAGGAAGCTCTTTGGTATGTATACCTGACCCAAGAGCTGGAAAACCTCCAATGAGCGAGCTACTGAGTGAAATCCAGAAGAACAAAGGGACTATCCTACATTGCGTACCAGCACTTTATGCGGGTATCATAGGCAATCCGGATATTGCAAAGTACGACCTTTCTTCCCTCAAAGCCTGTGGTTCAGGAGCTGCACCATTGCCTCCTGAGCTTGCGAAGAACTTTGAGAGTGTGACTGGTGCAACCCTGTTCGAGGGATATGGTCTAACCGAAACCTCTCCACTAGCCACTGCAAACCCATCTCTGAAGAGCATGCGAAAATTTGGGTCAATTGGTGTTCCAATCTCAGACACTTATGTCACGATTCTCGACATGGAAACTGGCAAGAAAGAACTCAAGCAGGGTGAAACTGGTGAGATCGCTATAAGTGGGCCACAAGTGATGGCTGGTTATTGGAATAGACCTGAAGAAACAGCCGAAGTCATGCGAGATATCAAAGGAAAGCGTTACTTCCTTACCGGAGATATTGGTCATATGGATGAGGAGGGGTTCTTCGTAGTTTCGGACCGTAAGAAGGACATGATTAACGTTGGTGGTCTGAAGGCGTATCCAAGAGAGATTGAGGATATCTTCTTTGAGCATCCAAAGGTAGCAATGGCAGCCGTCATTGGTCTACCAAGAGCGGATGAACCGACTAATGAGTTTGTCAGGGCATATCTCGTTCTGAAAGAGGGCGAAACTGGCACCGAAGACGAGTTCATTTCATGGGCAAAAGACCACATGGTTGGCTACAAGCGACCTAAGGAGATCGTGTTTGTCGGCTCGCTGCCTTTGACCGCTGTCGGGAAAGTGCTGAGGAGAGTTCTCAAGGAAGCCGAACTCGCTAAGAAATAGTGTATCTGACTCAGGGGATGGGAAAACCCTCCCCTCATTCTTCTTTTTTATCATCCTCAACAAATATCAGGGACTGTTACAGTAAGGGACAGCTATGCAATCTTGTTTCACTACGTTAGATTATGGAGTTGATAGAGATGGACGAGCTATATTGGCAAAAGAAAGAAACTTGGCCTGAAACAGCAGCCACGACAATAGATTATCCAGAAGAACCTTTGTTCGATATGCTGGACAGGTCAGCACGGAAAAGTGGAAACCTCCCATACACCGTGTTTATGGGAAAGTCGCAGACATTCAAGGAGGTCAAAGAGCATTCAGACAGAATAGCTAACTTCTTAGCTAGCAAAGGTATCAAGGAAGGTGATAGTGTCGCGATTTTCTTACCCAATGTACCTCACTTCCCAGCAATCTTCTTTGGCATTCTGAAAACTGGAGCAAAGGTTGTGACCTGCAATCCAATGTACACAGCTGGTGAACTAAACTACCAGTTGAACGATACTGATTCGAAGATAGTCTTTGTTCTGGACCATCCCACTTTTACTCCCACAAGCTATGAAGCCATCAAGGGAACTTCAGTCAATACTGTCGTAATCTGTAGCATCAAACCCTTCCTCTCGAAAGCAAAAGCGGTCATTGGAGGTCTTCTTGGAAAGGTTCCCAAGAGTCCGTATTATGAAGAGGACAAGACGCTATTCTATGAGGATATTCTTACCGAATACGAACCAACACCACCACAGGTCAACATCGATCCCAAGAGCACTGCAGTTTTGATCTATACAGGCGGAACGACAGGAACGCCCAAGGGAGCAGAACTGTCTCACTATAATTTGACGACAAATGTGCTTCAGATTGCAGAGTGGGTCTACTTGAAAGAAGAGGATGTGGGAAGAGAAGGTGGTGTCAGGTACGGAGAAGAGGTGTACGTAGGCGCGATTCCCTGGTATCACTCCTATGGACTAACACTCAGTATGCTTACTGCGACTTGGTTTGCAGGTCAGCTTGTCGCTATCCCGGACCCGAGGTCTGGAAAACCACCACTGTCGGACCTACTAGTAGAGCTGGAGAAGACCAAGTGCACCGTGTTTAATTGTGTGCCTGCTCTCTATGCAGGACTCGCTAATCATCCGAATGTCAGTAAATATGATTTGTCTGAAATTAGCATCTGTGGCTCAGGAGCAGCTCCATTACCACCTGAGGTGGCAAAAGCCTTTGAGGCTCAAACGAACGCGATATTGTTCGAGGGATATGGTCTCACAGAAACCTCGCCAGTGACACACATCAACCCAACCAATAAGAAGTACAGGAAATTTGGCTCGATAGGTATTCCAATCTCAGATACAATCTGTAAGATTGTTGATATTGATACTGGCACAAAAGAGATGCCTGTTGGAGAGGTTGGCGAGATTGCGATTCATGGACCTCAGGTATTCTCAGGTTATTGGCAAAAACCCGAAGAGACCGAGAACGTGATGCGTGAGTTTGGAGGTAAACGGTTCTTTCTAACTGGAGATGTGGGCCATATGGACGAAAATGGCT
>SOKL01000004.1 GCA_004376265.1 Candidatus Thorarchaeota archaeon | reverse complement strand
GGAGCTTTGTCAACAATCATCGGGATGGGATCCCTCCTGAAGACCTGGCCTCCTTCTCCTGTACTGATGTTGGGTCATCACTCCCAACCACAGAGAGAGTTTCCACAGTTCTTACCACAGCGGGGTCATCATCACCCATCCCAGATTCATCTCTGAAGCTGAGAAGACTTGTATGAGCATGGTGAACAGCTGCGGACTCCCCGGAACCTGATTTGATTTCCTTCTTGGAGAGTAAGGACTTCCTCTTTGGGCTTTCGGTAGCGCACGTCGAGCTTTGTTAAAGCCCTAGTCCACATACCTAGTCCTTTCATACCATTCTAAATCGTTGTTGCTATTTGAGCTCATATAATTTCGAGCGGCATCGATGGATTTAGAGTGGTCGTAAGAAAGGTGGAACACAGAAGTTTCTAAAGAGTACACTCACCAAAATGGAACGGTCTTGATTCTTGGTTCGGAAATTGTAAATAACTTTATCAAGCTCAGGCTTCGATTTGACGAAACAAGGGTCGGTGGTCTAGCTTGGTATCACACCATCACTCATGATGTGTGCCAAATTGATTCTTGGTTCGGATCCAAGGGATCGCGAGTTCAAGTCTCGTCCGGCCCACCACACCTAATTCTAATCCTTACTAACTGTTGTCTAAGAACACTCTGTCCACAACACTTCGAAGAGTGGGATAAAGAGTAACTAGCAGGACTACCGCACCTCCAAGTGGATAGATAACATTACCAGTTAGGAGTAGAGAGATTACAAGTATAATGAGGGTCAATTGTAGAACGATGAGTAAATGGGCTGAAAACCTTCTTTGCTTCCTCGGAACTTTACTCTTTCTTTCAATTAGAGTGAGAAAGCCAACAAGAACTACCACCACTAGAAGAAGTAATAGTCCAAGGCTTAAGCCGGAGAAATAATGCTGAGCATGGATAAAATGGGATTGGTCTTCTTGTAAAGCAAACTGTAGTAAGGGAATTCCTTCTGGCCAACCGAAACTTATAGTGTAACTGAAAAGATTTGCATCATAATTGCGGTATTGCTGAATACAAAATGGGTACGCTGCTGGTGAAAAGACTCGTAAAGCTTCATCCCCACTTAATGGGATTTCTATAATAGGTGATAGACTAGCCAACACTGCAACTATGAAAGATGTGACAAGTCCAACAGAAAGTAGTTGGATTATATGCGCCCAACCTGTTTTACTGGCAAATAACCACCCAACAACAACAATGACAATTACAACGATCAATCGAGTGCAATCCCTTGTTTTTCTTTAGTTTAATATCACACTTTCTGAACATAGCACTTCCGGCAGTTCAAATCTCGTCCGGCCCACCATTTTTCCATTGTTGGTGACGTATTGTTTCCTTTTTTCAAGAGATACAGATTCCGATGTAAAGTATTGACAATCTTGAAACTTAAGGAATAGTCAATGCTGTTTTGATGAAAGGGAGTAGAGAATTATTGCAGCGGTACCTGACGGACCAATATCGACCCGAGCTTCTAGACTACGACATTCTCCTAAATCCATCTCCTTTCTGGAAAAGGAATTATTGCTCCCTGAGAGGATGATGGCTACTCTTTCTCCTGATTTTACTTGTTTAGAAAGAAGTTCGAAATCTAGTCGTTCTTTTACGAGTACGGGAGAAGTAATCATCAATGGATGCTCAATGTTCAAAACCTCTAACACATCTTTTAGATCAGGAAGAACCATGAAGTTACATTTCATCTTCATCGCAAGGCGATTTGCATCTGGTACTCCTGCCTGTGCTGCAGAGCCTTCAGCTTTGGAAACCCCAAAATTGGAAAAACCTAATCCAAACACAACTTGTGCAGTTTCGATTGTCTTTGAAGCAGAGTGTACATTGTGTAAAATTACATAGATGTTCTTGAGTGATTCATCCAAGGTATGCACGAGCCTCCTGTGCGATTAACTGTGAGATAAGGGGAGGAACACTCTCACCCACTTGATTGTATTGGCTGTCGATTGCACCAACAAATGTGAAAGAGTCTGGATAACTCATGAGTCTTGCGTGTTCTCTGACTGTCAATATTCTATTCTCATATGGATGGATATACCGTGATAGTCCATTGATAGAAGTAGATAGACGATCGGGAAAGAGTCGAACCCAATTTGGAAGAGTTTTTGTCTTTGAAACACGGAAATGTCGGGCACCTTGACCCCACCGGGTTTTGCGAACTGCTTTCAGTCTATCATCTGATAACGGGTATGTTAAGTGGTTTGGACTTGTTTCATCTGGATTGAATAAAGAGTCTAGACCAAGAGCTGGAAGATTTCCGATGGATTCCATTACTGTTAGTGCTTTCTTCCGTGGTAAATCCATCCTCAAATTGCTTATGAAAACACGTAACCGCTTTGAAGGGTTACCGTGTTGATGGGCTCTAACCATGTTGAAGACAACATTGTCAATGCCGACACGTTCAAACTCGCGGAGGATAATTTCCTTACCTCCTGCATGTAATATTGCGGCGACATTTTCAATCACAAAGACTCTAGGAGAGAGGTCTCCCACTATTCGGATTGTGTCTAATAGTAATCGAGCTGTACCTTCACCATAGATTCTTTCAGCAGCTGGTCGTTGACTCTCAGGATTAGCCTTACTGAACTCCTCACAAGGTGGAGAAGCAATGATGATGTCGGGAAAGCCACCAAGCACTTCCTCAATCTGGATTGAGTGGAGATCATGAATATCAACTTGCCAAATCTTGGCTTCTGGATAATTTAGTACATAGGTTTCAAGGGCTGAAGAACCAATATCTATTGCTAGGTTGGTATCGTTTGAATGGGGTGTAAATCCAAAGGAAAAGCCGCCTGCACCGCAGAATAGATCTAATATCTTCATTCAATATTCCTCAAAAGTGGAACTAAACTTGTTCCATCTGATTTTCCTTGCACTTATCTTCGATTATAACAATGTCGAAGGAAGACTTCAAAAGCACCGATTATCTAGGCGGCTAAGCAAGCTGTTATAGTGAGTGAAAGACAATGGGATATGGTTCCGGAAGAGGTAAGGCAATCCTGTTTGGAGAACATTTTGTAGTTTATGGATTTCCAGCTCTCGCAGCAGGAATCGCATCAGAAACTACTGCAAAGATAACTCGAGTCCGCTCCTTCGGATGGAAACTCGTTGACAATCGACCTGCAATGCCTGGATACAAGGAAAAGAAGTATGAGGAGCAGAAGGCGTCGGTTGAAAATATCCTGAAACACTTCGATATCGATACTACAACGATGGGATTCCAGATTGATTTGGAAGGTGATCTCGTCTGTGCCTCAGGAATCGGAGCCAGTGCTGCCAGTTGTGTAGCCATCGTAAGAGCTCTGAATGACGAGTTTTCACTCAACCTCAATGATGAACAGGTCAATGAAGCGTCGTATAAAGGAGAGATGGGCTACCATGGAACTCCATCAGGCCTTGACAATACCGTTTCTACTTATGGGGGATTAGTGTGGTTTGAACGTGATTTGAATGGTGGATCTCCCAAATTCGAGCGTTTGACTCTTAAGAAACCCGTTCATCTGGTGATTGCTTCAACTGGTATTACTGCTAGCACGAAGGCAGTTGTGGGTGATGTTAGAAAAAAGAAAGATGCAAATCCAAGCTGGTTTGATACTATTTCTGAGGAATACAACCAGTTAGTCCACGATGCGAGAGATGCTTTGGTTCAGATGGATCTTACCAAAGTAGGCACTCTAATGAATAATAATCACGATTTGCTACAACAATTGACAGTTTCTAGCAGAGAACTTGACATTCTTGTCACTATTGCCAGACAAAATGGTGCCATTGGCTCAAAAATGACAGGAACTGGAAGGGGTGGAAATATGATTGCACTTTCTCCTGATGAGGTTTCGATGAAACAAATAGCAGGAGCATTAGAGAAAGAAGGCAGAGCGGCTGGAGTGTGGACTACATCATTTGGGCTTTGAGGTGAGTCAATGATACTTGAAAAATATATCAAGAATCTACAACAAGATGGGAAGATTACTACTGTGAGCAAAAGTATCTCAAGAAATCTGGAGATTGCTGGTGTTCTAAAGACCCTTGAACCAACACCTGTGTTGTTTGAGGATGTGAAAGAGAGCCAGTTTAGCGTTGCTGGAAACTTATTCTGCAACAAAACGCAAGTAGCCGATTATTTCGGAATAGTACCAGAAGAGATTATCCCTACTCTCACAAAAGGTATCGAAAATCGCAGCAAACCTAAAGAAACTGACAATGCTCCGTGTCAAGAGGTGGTTGAAGAGAATGTAGACCTTGACAAGCTTCCAATTCTGATTCATAATGAGGTTGATGGGGGACCATACATCACATCGGGAGTAGTAGTCGCAGCTGATTCAGAGTTTGGACAGAATCTTGATTTTCACCGAGCTATGCAAATTAGCAAAGATCGAATGGTTACGAGAGTAGTAAAAGGTCGAGATTTTCACAAGTTTCTGGAACGAAACGGTGAGGTGGATGTGGCTTTCTGTATCGGCAACACTCCAGAAGTGCTCATTGCAGCAGCAACTTCTGTAGAAACTGGCGTGAATGAGCTAGAGATTGCAAATGCGTTACGACCAATAAAAGTGACAAAAGCTAAGGCTGTTGATCTGATGATTCCTTCAGATTCTGAGTTCATTCTTGAAGGGAGAGTGGTTCTTGAAGAAACACATGCGGAGGGCCCTTTCATAGACTTGACTGAAACTATAGATATCATTCGGGAGGAGCCAATCTTCGAGGTAAAGAAGATCACTCATAGAAAGACCGCCATATGGCAAGGTCTGCTACCAGGGCGTTCTGAACACAAGATTCTGATGGGTATGCCTAGAGAACCGACCGTTTTCAAGAAGGTCAAAGATCGAGGAATCAATGTCCTCGATGTTTACATCACTCCTGGTGGAGCAAGTTGGTTGCATGTTGCGGTGAAGATTCAGAAAAAGAATGAAGATGATGGTCTCAAAACCTTAGAGGCTGCGTTTGCAGGTCACACGAGTGCCAAGCATATCTGGGTATATGATGAAGATATTGACATCTACTCAGATGAGGAACGTGAGTGGGCACTAGCTACCAGGTTTCAAGCTGACGAAAACCTGCTAATCAAAGACAGAGAGGCAGGATCAAGTCTAGATCCAAGTGCGGAACCTATGACGAAGTTGACGACCAAAATGGGTTTCGATTGTACAAAACCATTGGAAACTATGGGGAAGAGCTTTAGTAAGGCTAGATTCCCAGAAGTCGACCTGAATAAGTATCTAGGTGATTAAGATGGGACTAGAGCTGACCAGTGAAGAGAAAATGATGCTTGATGGTAAGCATGGAAAAGCAACCAGAAAAGCGATGGAGATAATCACTACTCTCGGTGAAATCTACGGAGCAAAGCGGTTAATCCCTGTTTCGAGTGTTCAGATTGCAGGGGTATCATATCATAATCTTGGGGAGGCAGGTCTCGAATATTTGAAAGAGATGGCAGAAGATGGGCGTACGAAGGTTTTAACCACTCTAAACCCGGCGGGTATGGACCTTGAGGAATGGAAAAAACATGGAATCAGTGAAGATTTTGCAAAGAATCAACAACGAGTAGTAGATATATTTGAAAAGATGGGAGTGGTCACGACCTGTACATGCACACCATATCTGATAGGTAATCTGCCGCACTATGGGGAACATATCGCGTGGGCGGAATCGTCTGCAGTGTGTTTCTCAAATTCAGTGATTGGAGCTCTGACAAATCGAGAAGGGGGTCCAAGTGCACTCGCCTCTTCATTGACTGGCAGGACTGCAGAGTATGGTCTTCATCTTCAAGAAAACAGGATAGCAGAGGTGAAATACGAAGTTCAATCAAAATTAACTAAACCATATGACTTTGGGCTTCTTGGGTATGTGATTGGAGAGAGAACAGGCAGGACCATTCCTTACATCACGGGTATTTCAAAAGCAACCACGGAAGATCTCAAGTCTTTCAGTGCCTCTGTTGCGACCTATGGTGGAGTAGCCCTATTTCATATGGAAGGAATTACACCAAATAGAACTACTATTCCGACCAAGACTGAGCTCGTAACTGAAGATGATTTGAACAGGGTTCGGATTCAACTTGATGATAAAGAGGTAGATATCGACTTTATCAGTATAGGATGCCCTCATGCGAGTATCAAAGAAATTGGTCGAATTGCAGAGATGCTTGATGGAAAAAAGGTTGCAGATGGAAAAACAGTCTGGATTACAACTGCAAAGCCTACGAAGGATATTGCTATGAAAATGGGATATTATGATAAAATCGAGAAAGCAGGGGCTTTTCTTGTGGCTGATGCGTGTTGTGCCGTTGCGCCATTGAAAGGTAAGTTCAAAGGGCTGATGACAGACTCAGCAAAAGCTTGCTTCTATGCTCGCGGAAAGAATAATTTCAAGACGGAAATACGAACTGTGGAAGAGTGCATTCAGGAGGCAATTTCATAATGCAAGGCAGAATAATCTTCAAGGGTAAAGTAATTGGTGAAGCTTTAGTGACGGGAGATGACATCTCATTCTATGGGGGATGTGATCCAGAAACTGGTGAGATTGTTGAAAGGGGACATCATCTTGAAGGAAAATCAATTTCCGGAAAGATACTAGTGTTTCCCACAGGTAAAGGGTCTACAGTAGGCTCCTACGTTCTATATGCACTCAAGAAAGCTGGCAAGGCACCTCTAGCGTTAATAAACAAAACAACTGACCCAGTAGTGGCAGTAGGTTGTATCATCTCTGAAATTCCTGCAGTAGACCAGATTGATATTTCAAAAATAAAGACTGGACAGAAAGTGGAGGTAGACGCCGAGAACGGCGTCGTTTCCGTCATCGAATAATCTTAGAACCTTTGTAACTGGGGTTCAAAGTCTTCAGGACTGAAGGCAGTTTCACCATCTTCTGGCATATCGCCTCTCTCTTTGAGTGTTTGAGTAGTCAGAAGATAGTATACCAGCGCTAAAGATTTGCGGCCACGGTTGTTGGTAGGGATCACGAGGTCCACATTGGTGGTCACATTATCAGTATCGCAGAGCGCGACTACTGGTACTCCGATCCTTGCAGCCTCTGAGAGACCCTGTTGGTCAGTTCGTGGATCTGTGAGAATGACGACATCTGGTTCAATGTATGTCCTCGGACCAGCAATATTGGGATTAGTTAGAGTCCCTGGAACAAAACGTTCTGTAAATGAATTCGCACCAATGTAATAGGCAAATGTTTCCACTGGCTTCTTTCCATAAACTCTTCCCGATATAACCACAATCTTGGTGGGATCAAACCTAGCAAGAAACTTACCAGCCACCCTGATTCTCTCATCGGTCTTTCGAACATCAAGAACGTAGAGACCAATAGGACGTTGTCTGTAAACAAATGGCTCCATGTCTTGTGT
>SOKL01000073.1 GCA_004376265.1 Candidatus Thorarchaeota archaeon | reverse complement strand
TATCTGGAAGAGAAAGACAAGAGCAAATTGCCGCATACGGACTTGCAGTCTTTTTGTTAATCACAGGATTGAGTCGAGGAGGCAATGATGTCGCGAATGCTGTCGCCCCTCTTGTGAACCATTCACTCTTTAGTACACCTCTGGTCATCGGACCATTCTCGTTGCCAGGATTCTATGCCCCGTTGATTGTTGGTGGTCTAGGGATGGGTGCAGGTCTGATTGTCGTAGGAAGGAAAGTCATCAAAGTTCTAGCCACTGAGGTTGTGACTTTATCACCTTCGTCTGCACTCTCAGCAAGTATTTCGGTAGCGTTAATCATGTTCATTGGAACATATTTCGGTCTGCCTCTTAGTGGAACTCATGTACTTGTAGCAGCACTCATTGCAGTTGGTTTTGTTGCAAAAGAGAAAGTCCGAATGAAGCAAGTGAGAGCTATCATCATCTCGTGGGTCATTACTGTACCTATTTCATTGATTGTAGCTATTCCAGTTTTTGCACTCATTCAGTATTTGGTACCAGTGATTTAACTTCACTAGGATGGCATTTCAGGAATTTTGTGAATTAGCATGTAATTCTTAGCTAATTTTCCAAGATCTTCCGCTTCGTTAATTGAGAGGTGAACTCTAGGTCCAGAAGGAGTTTCTCTTCTAGTAGCTTCAATAATTGCTAAATCTGCATCACGCACAATCGTTTCTACACCCGAACACAGTCTAGTATCTCCCGTGTACGCTATCAATGTTTGACCAATCTGGACCCTATATCCGAGAGATGGTTCCAAAATCTCGACTTCTGAATGTTTTTCCAGTGAGTAGTGTTCGACCTCTATAGATTGCACCTTAAAAAAATCGGTATCAAATCCAGAACCCTCTACCATCTCGTGGTTACAGATTTTGAAGGGGATACTGTCTCCGTAATTGTCACGAAAATTCTTGATTATACCTATCGCTTGTTTGCAATCAGTTGGAATCAAGATATTGAGGGGGTTTTTTCTGTCCAACATTTGCATAAATCCCAAGAGTGAATGAAGTCCACCCACGTGATCGAAATGACCGTGAGAGATTGCGATAGGATCTATCTCATCTACAAAATCAGTACTCCCAAATAATAGAAGGTCTCTGAGGACACCATCACCGACATCGAGCATCATCATTTTTCCAGTAAATTTCGAAGTCAGAACAATTGTTGTACCAACTCCCGCAGCACTGAAAGGAACATTCACACGTACCTCATCATTTTCCCATTGGGATTTGAAATTACTGATATTATGACTCATGAAATTCACTTCCCTAGAGAGAACGAGTGGTAAATGGCCTCTCTCTGATGGGGTTTGAGCTCTCTTCTGATATATGTCTTGACTGGATTATCTTGAAGGTGCAGAGGTATGGAAAGAGCCAAGCCTCTTAGAGGCTCAACTCTGTCCACAAATCATTTTTCATATCCTAGAGGTTTCGTTCTAGCAAGAAACGCCATGAAGTATCCAATCAAAACTGACACAACAAGACCAGCAGCTATTGTAAGAAGTACTAGAACCCAATCAGGAGTGGCGCCACCGATCATCTGCATCCAAGACCAATACGCACCAGCTATGGTCATTCCTGAGAATGCCACCTTCTTCAAAGGTATCTTTACTGTCTTTGTCTGCAGAACACCCATGTCTACGAGAGCCGCTGCAAGTGCACCAGCCTTGTCAGGCTTGAGTTTCAGTTTCTTTCCAAGTTGACCAACAGTAATCTTAGACTTGGGCTTGACAACCCTCAGAGCCTTTGGAGCATATTCTGCGATATCGACAGAGAAATGCTGTACTGCCGCACCAGTGTCAATACCACACTTTCCACAAGTAGGAGAGTCTCTCTTCCATTTCTTACCACATTGCGGACAGCGTTTGCCATCCCAAGAACTACCTGCTGCTTTAGTGACCCTTCTAGTGAGTTCTTCTCGATCTATCGTTTCTGCACCCTTCTTTGGTTTCCTTCGAAGAACAACAGCTCGTGGGAATATTCCGACATCTGATCCTTTCGTCGCTCCACGCATTTTTCGAGCAGCCATGATTCCTTGTTGGAACTCATCAAGGGCCATAATCAATGTAAACGCGGACATCACTGTGAATCCAGCTGTAATGAGTCCACTAATTGACATAATTGCTGCCGCACCAGTAGGTCCAATCTGAAGGACAAATTCCTCCGAAACGATTCCATTGACTGTAGGTGTTGTTTCATTTGAATACGTGAAAGTAAACGCTCCTGTAATAGTTCCCGAAATGAGACTCAGATTGCCAAACCCAAGAAGCGAGCCGAGAGGAAGGGACGCGTTTAGTAAACTCTCTGTATGATTCGCTGGTAACAGAGGTGTTGCACTCAAGTCGAATGGTTGGTTAATGATAGGTATGCCCAGATATGACATCGTGAACAGTCCATCACGAAGGTATAGGCTATTTCCAGTTGTTATGGTCAATGCAAGTGTCAAGTCAGCAGACAAATCCAGTAGTTCAATTGGATTTGAGGTATTTGACTCCGCAGCATTTATCCCATTAACTTCCAATAGGAAAGCAAGGCTGTCATCACCACTCCATCCTGCAGGGGGCGCAGCATGAACCGGCATCAGTACTGTCGACCATAGAAGACATGTAATTGTAATCATAACGAAAAAATGGGGTAGTGTTCTTCGCAATTATTTCGTACCTCCACTAGGCGCGATTCAGAAGAACGACGGAATTAGTGCCTTTAACTCTTGTTCGCTTTATGTTCTCCACGCAACGTTTCTTCGATTTCTCGATCAAATGCCTTGTCGTCATCTTCATCATCTGGTTCATAGATAATGTGGCTCTTAGGAGGTTTTTCTGGTGTTGGCGCCCAATTAGAAACTGCACCTAAGGCATATCCTCCAAAATATGATAGTATGATGAATATAGCTTCGATAGTCCCTACCGTAGGTATGAATATCATCAAGACAACTGTGGTGATTACTCCTGCAAAAATGCTAGATATGATTCCCAGTCCGATCCTATCAACTGCTCTAAAGCTTTCATAGCCTCCCAAAAAGTAACCCAGTAACAGACCAATGAATATTCCAGGAACTCCAAGAAGAGCTGTATCCAGTGTGGGTGCCACTTGCATTTGTTTGCCTCCGATTACGAAAATTTGTGAACTTGTATTATTTAAATTTCCAATTGAGCAGGATATAGTATGGGGAAAGTCACCAACTATTCCAGTGAACAATCTCTGATAATTCCCTTCTTGTTCGAGGGGCTTTCTCTTTCTCCCTTGATCGTTCATCAAGTATATTTAGGTCTCCCTCAAACCCGATGAAGATCACGGTTACGATTCGGTACTCCTCCCGCATTCCGCTTAATTCCTTAAGTTTAGCTTCATTCCAACCAGCTGTCGGATGCCCTAGCAGTCCAAGATGGACTGTTTGGAGCAACATATTCTCAACTGCAAGACCAACATCCATAGCAAAGTACGGAAGGCCATGTGCCGGACAACCTCCATCTTCTTTTGCGGCCAGGAGAATCATGATTGGTGCAGCCTTTGCATATGCATTTCCTCTACTCAGGGCATCATGTGCCTGAGTAAGGATATCAGGCTCACGAAGGACCACGAAGTTCCATGCTTGAGTATTCCCACAGGATGGTGCCCATCTACCAGCTTCAAGAATTGATTCGAGCATCTCATCTGAAACTGGTTTATCTGAAAAAGCACGTCCGCTACGACGTTTCATAATCTCTTCTAAAATCATGGAAAAATCCTCGCAACAGTTCTTTCGAGTTTATTCTCTAAGTGCCATTGAAGCACCGCAGTGCTCTGGAACATCTTGTTGACCACAAGTAGACCCCATCCAGCAGACTAGTTGGTCGCCTTCCATGTGCATCTCTCTTCCACAGTGAACTGGTACAGAAACTTCAGCTCCACACTTTTCACAGACTAGTTGTCCCATAATTGTTCACCTCTCGAGTCCCAGCTCGAGTTCAAGTCATTTTCTGTATTAACTATATTTAACGTTATTGATGCTTCCACATTCGAACATGACAAGAACCTTATCCTATGGTGAAATTGAGTTGCATGAGTCTATAATGACATCGAACATTCTTGCTTGTCTGATTCTGGAATTGGATACCGGTCAACCATTGTATTCGAAATTCTTTGACAAGGAATTGAAAAAGAACCGCACGTTGGTTCCTCAGAAGATTAGGAATGGTGAGATCAAAATGATTCATGAGTTGGGAAAGGTAGCTGCGTTCACAGCTCTTGTCACACATGAAACTCCTGATGTTCAACCACTCCTGAAGAAATTCCGTGAGAGGATTGAAGAGGTGTACAAAGAAGGATTGGAAAGAGGTCAGGGAAACTTTGCAGACTTTGTAATCCTTGATAATATTTCCAACACTATCTTCATAGAAAGATCAGATCATTTTGGATAGTATTTGTCTGGCTCTTCCGAGTATACTTTCTCGACTGTCTTATGGGCTCCAGGTGTGTCTAGTTCCACATCTCGCTTAGCTGATTTATCTTCAGAAAGAATTTCCCTGAATACCTCATTCTGAATGATAAGTCTCTGAACTTCATTACTTCCCGTCCAGATTGTAGCTAAACGAGCATCACGATATAATCGCTCAATTGGATAGACATCAGTATAGCCTATGCCACCAAGAATCTGCATAGCCTCGTGAACTGCTTGAAAACCTGCTTCTGTGCCGAAGACCTTTGCTTGAGAGACCTCCTTTCGAACCCACTCACCAGTATCGGCTTTTTTGGCTGCCCGATAGACGAGACCTCTTGCTGCATCAAGTTGTGTTGTGCAATCTGCTACTTTGAAACTGATACCTTCAAATCGTTTGATTGCTCGACCAAACGCTTCTCTCTTGTCAGCATACCTTACTGCAATCTCCATGCTTGCTCTTCCCATACCAATTGGACCTGCTGCGGAGGTCAATCTTTCAGGAACCATCATGGCATTGAACACTGCATTTCCGTCATTCAGGTCACCGACAAGGTTTGATTCGGGAATCTCAACATTCTTCATCACAATTCGAGCTGCGCCCATTCCACGGCAACCCATGAGATCGTATTCTTCCTCAACCTTAACACCCATGTCACGATCCACAAGGAAAGCACTCAGTGATTCATGGGGTTTTGCTTTGAAATCAGTTTTTGCATACACTAGGAAATAGTCAGCACCAATCCCACCAGCGACAAATCTCTTCTCGCCATTGATTATGAAGGAATCTCCCTGTTTTACAGCTGTTGTGTTAGTTCCAAAGAAGTCAGAACCACCTCTGGGTTCAGTGAGACCCTCACCACCTATCTTCTTACCCTGAAGCGTGGGAAGAAGATACTCTTTCTTTTGAGCAGGAGTTCCAAACTTCTCGATACCCTCTCCGATTATGCTTGGTAATGAATAGGCACAACCAAGAGCGATTCCTAAAACCCCAATCTCCTCAATAGCGACCATTTCAGAAACCCAACCCAGGTTTCTTCCACCATACTCAGTGGGAAAACGTAAACCTAGAAGATTCTCCTTGGCCGCAGCCTTGATGAATTCGTAAGGATATTCCTTAGTCTTGCCATCCATAGCCAGAATTAGATCTCTGTCAACTTTGTCTCGGACAAACTCGCGGACTTCGTTTCTAATCCCTTTTTCATCTTCACTAAGCAATACATCAAACATGTTTCTGACCTCACAGTAGAACTATTGACAACCCTGTAATAAAGACTTGAGGGTGTCCTCTGAGCCCCCTTCTCTCTCGATGCATATGGCCTCAACTGGGCACACAATCTCGCAAACCAAACAGAGAATGCAATCGATTTCTCGTATTGGATCCACAACAGCGCGCCCACTATCTTCTGTCCAATGCGAGAAGACATTTGTTGGGCATACCGTGATGCACTTTTCACAACCAAAACATAGTGACATATCGATTCCAACTATGCGTCCATGTATCTTGGTTGAGTCACCACTGTCTGTTTGCCATACAGGGTGTCCTTCATGATGACTTACTACTCTCCAGTTATCACGGAAGGTTCTGTCGATTGGCACAGACATATAACTTACAAGATTCCTTTTAGAGAATACGGAAACTATGCATGGCGTTTTCGATAGTCATGAAGTCGAGATACCATCCTTTTTGCAGACACTACTAGGTTGTCCCAGAACCTTTTTGCTCCCTCAGCAGAACTCAACCTGAATTCAATATCGAAATTATGAGGTCCATAACTTGGTATCCAACCGGTGATATCAGCTAGGGTGAACAAGTGAGCGCTTAATCGAGGATAGATCCTCTCATCAAACATAAGATAGGGCAGGTATGGTTCTCTATCTGCGTGGTCTTTTGCTAATCCCGAACAACTTTGGGTGGTCGATAGTCCGAGTTTATTCAATTCCTTGATGTGGTGCCGAATTGACTCGTCGACAGAATAAAGGAATGAATCAGCAGTTTTCATCTCATGTGGAGGACCTTCCCAGTTCTTTCGATACCACCTAAATTCATGATATATCCAGTGAGAAGTTGGGATAATACCGTGTGTTAATCCCTGTCTGTATGGTTCAAGTGCGTCCATTATATCATGAATAGTAGACAGAAGCCTAAACCAAGACTCGTATCTGTCAGATTCATTCGTTGGTCCAAACAAAATCACGCCAGTTGTTGAAGTGAGTTCAGGATGCCATGATGCTGCGTCAGCGATTGTGAACAGATGAGCTTCGACACCGGGATAACTAGTGCGATTGAATTCAACTTGAGGGCGTTTATGACCTTCAATAAGACCTGTGCTGAACTGTTTCACCACCAAATCATACTTCGAAAGGGCATTGATGCTCCTTTCTATCTCATCAGAGGTCATTGGTCAGTATTTCTAGATGAGACTTATGTATCCTTCATATCTCTCTCTCGCGAATTGATTATTTGTAGATTTGACTCTCTACAACTAGGGATGTTTTTAGATGACTGATCGTATGATAGAGCTTGATGAGATTCATTCTATCGTTATCGAGAATTCGAGTGAAGTTCCTAGTGAAACGCGCAAACGATTCTGGAAGATTGTACGTCAAATCAAGAGGAATCCGAAACCAGACGAACGAGAGGTCCTCAAGGCCTCTGAGATAAGAAACATCCTATTTGATGCAAATCGGGGACGAACTTTCGCACTCGGTCCTGTATTGGTTCTGGAAACGGTTCTGGGATTACTATTACTTTTGGGTTACATCTGGGTATTGGGAACACCCTTAGATTGGACCGGAATTTTTGCTTGGAGTTTCTCAAACTGGCTGAATTTTGGTCTTCGACTTCTCATTGTGTTTTTAGTCATCGCATGCTTCTATCCACTCGGTCGAGTCATTGCTGGAAAGTGGGCTGGAATCAAACTTGAAGGAATATGCAGAGATGAGTATTATCAGCCCAC
>SOKL01000212.1 GCA_004376265.1 Candidatus Thorarchaeota archaeon | reverse complement strand
TTCGAATATTAACAAAACTGGGACCAAACCCGGCGCCAAGACAATAATCCTTGTAATCTCTATCACCAGCCTTAGACCAGATGTCGCAGTCGGGAAGTACACAAGAGGAAAGACCGTGGCCTTTGATTCTGACGGCATCGTAAGGGCTGAAGCCATTGCCCCCACTGCAGCTAGATCCAATGTGCCAACAAGAAGTGTTGCGATTGCAAGAGGGACATCATTGAGGAATGAGAAACCAAATAATACCGAGATAATCGGAACTAGGAAAATCTCGACGAGTCCCATCAGAACGAAACCATAGATGACCTTTCCCAAGTACACCGACCATGCGGGAATTGGAGCGATTGCCAGTCCTCGCAGTGTGCCCGTTTCTGATTCAGAGAGAAAGATGGGGGCAAAACCAAACATTCCTGTAAAGAATATGATAACCCATAACAAAGCACTGCCGATTTCCTTTGGGACTGAACCTCCTGTAACTATCGCAAAAGAAAATGCAAGAATTGCGATCAGTGCGAAGAGAAACATTGAGAATACTTCGAACTTCTTACGTAACTGAATGACAATGTCTTTCTTCGCGATTGCAAATGCTGCACTAAGACCCGATGTCATACTTGCACCTCAGAGAGTTTGGTCAAAATCAGAAATCGGGCCTTGGCTCACGACAATTCCATTCCTGAGTGTCACATATTCATCACACAATTCGGAACCAATTGCCAAGTTATGCGTTGTTACGATTGTTGTCCGTAAATTCCGATACTCATCCAAGTATTCTCGAAATACATCTGTAGTGTCTTTGTCAAGCCCGCTGAATGGTTCATCAAGAAGTAACAATTCCGGATTATGTAATAGACTCCGAACGATGTCGAGTCTTTTCTTAAATCCCGTTGATAGATTCTTCACAGGTTCTTCAAGCCAGGTGTTGATGGTAAATCGTTGAGCTAGGTCCTCAACCTGAGATTCAAAGAAATCAGCTGGAAGTCCGTAGAGTTTCGAATAGAATCTTAGATTCTCGATGCCCGTGAGTTCCTCATAGAGAAGTGGCTTGTCGCCTACCAAGCCGATCCGTTTCTTCACTTCCTCTGGTTCTTCTTGTGGGTCAAAACCCATTACAGAGATGACTCCTCCATGCGGGCGAAGGAGGGTGGATATGACACGCATGAGTGTGGTCTTTCCTGCTCCATTGGAACCAAAGAGACCTTGAATACCAGTTGCTGAAAACTCAAGTGAAACCTTTCTTAGAGCAACTCTGTATCCGTACCTTCGAGTGAGCTCCTCTGCAACGACTGCCTTGGTTGACATCTGGATCATCCTGTGGTTGTCTGTGTCCCACTGATTTTCTTTTTAGTGTGTTTACCTCTCTTTGATTGGGCTTCTTCAGTCTAATGGAAGATTTTCCTTCCAAATCTGAGAAAGGGTGTCCCTATCGTTAGAACGACAGATATCGGTATGAGATTCGCAAACTCTTGAAAGACGAACCCTATTCCTAACCCTACCATAAACCACACGAGTAAGCTGGTTATGTTATTGACAACCACCCATGGAACATAGGCTATGAGTAAGCTAGGGACTAACCACCATGCTAGCATGATTGCTATTGGCACCACAAATCCTGCAGCAAGTATGATGAGCATACCAATCCGTGTGCTCAGGTATAATGGTCCTGGAAAGACCTTGTGAGAGTTGAGATAACCCTTTGGATCAGTCTTCTGTTTGAGTTTCGACATCCTAGTGTAGTTCCCTTTCCCATAGAACTTTCGTGAGTGAGCGACATTCCACATACCTATGGAATAGGCTCTACCGCCATGCTTGATACCGATATTGATTACATCTATTGAACGATACCACCCAAACAGGAACGGTATTCGTCGGCGTTCATCATCTAGGAACCAAGTAAGAACTGCAACCTCGCCCTGATGATTAACTGCCCCCTCAATTGCCATTCGTTCTCCTTTGAAGTGTCGATTACAATAATCAATGAAATCATTCATCCTTTCGAGAGGAACGTAGACCTCAGAGGGGGCAAGGCTTGGCCCAAGTCGTTTGATTCTCATTGGGTAG
>SOKL01000251.1 GCA_004376265.1 Candidatus Thorarchaeota archaeon | reverse complement strand
ACATTCTTGGCATATCGCACTCATGGCAATACTTCTGTCTGAGTATGCCAATAGTCTCAACATCGACTTACTAAAGGTCATCAAGATGCTTCTGATTCATGACTTGGTCGAAATATATGCTGGAGACACCTTTGCCTATGACAAAGTCGGCAACATGCATAAAGAGAAGCGTGAGAGAGAAGCCGCGAAACGTATCTTTGGAATTTTACCAGAGGATCAGAATGAAGAGTTGCTCTCACTTTGGAAGGAGTTCGAGTCCATGTCAACTCTGGAGGCACGATTCGCATCAGCACTGGATAAACTCCAACCACTAATCCTCAGTTACAATAACAAGGGGTGGTCATGGAAAAAACACGGTGTTGCTAGTAATCAGATTATCGAGAGCAAGAAGGACATTGCCAAAGGGTCTGAAGACCTGTGGGAGTATACAAAGACTCTCATTCAAAAATCGATAGATGAAGGCTTTCTTGTTGATGGCTAGCATCAAAGGAGTTTATCTATCCACTTTCTGCACATACTGACATGAAGCGGACCCACCAGACGAGGCTGTTTGAATTCAGCGAGGATGAGAGTGAACCCGCTGAACCAATGTCCAATAAGGCCATTGACTCTCACAAACCCTCTGTGAAGCGGCCGAAGCCCGAGAGGAAGCTCTGGCAGAAGACGACCAACAAAGACGAGGAATGGGGTGTCTGTAACCTCGATGAAACAGTTCTCCTCGTTCAGCTTGTCGACGGTCGAATCCACGCCCATGGACGAGAGGCCGTGTGCAAGTGGTGTGATGGAGTGTTGGAGATCCGCGAAGAAACCAAGGTGTTCTGTGGCGGAAGATGTGGGAGGTATCAGGGCGAGTTCTCATCAGACCTGAATGCGTACCTCTGGTGGGAAGGGGTAAAGTCCTATACCCTCCGGAAGATCGTGGCAGAGGTAGAGTCGCTCGAACTGGAGTCGAGAGACCTCGAACCAATTCACTATGCACCTAAGTGGTCGGTTCTCTTCGAATATGAGGACGAACCGGAGATTGAGGACCTCTCGAAAGAGTAATTAATGGCGCTTCCATGTGTCAATAATCTTTGGTGATAAACTATGACAGAAATTCCAATGGCTGAATCTGGCGCAACAGGAGGCGCTCGGCCCAAAGAAGTGACTATTGCAAGTTGGTTAATTCTCGCAGCATCTTTCACTGGTATTATAGTCGGTGGGTTAGAGTATTATTTCTGGGAGGAAGAACTCGCTCTCCTAGGTGTAGTCCTTGCATTTGTTGGGTTCTGGCTTTACACTCAAGTTCTGAAGCAAGATTATTCTGCTTGGATGATGTCAGTGATATTCAATATCGTTGCCATCTTTCTTTATGCAACAGGTTCTAATTGGCCCGGAGTGGCACTGAGTGTGATCTGTGTCATCTACTTCATTGCACCCAATACGAAAGTTCACTTTGAACAAAGGTGATACCTCAAGGCTGGTCTATCCAGCCTTTTCCCTCTTTTTCTTCAGAGTTTCTTCTCATATAGGAGAAACCGTCTCCCTGTGAACTCCTCCGCGACATAGCCTAGATCTTGAGCCCATTCAGTCGCTCTTGGACCCAGGAAGAAAACAGCCCTATCAACTTCTTCAATTTGTGCTTCGTCTATCATTCTAGACATGATATCCACAAATATTGCCCTGTTTGTTGCAAAAACAGTGTATGCTGCGGTCTTCTCCTCTTTGCGTTCCCTCTCGGTGACGCAGTAGAAACCCTGAGGTATACCAGCTTGATCAAGAACAATTTTGACGACAGCTCGGCTGACAAGACGTGTCAATCCTTCAATTGTCTTGTAATCAAAGTGCCAAGCTAATGGTAATTTATCACTTTCAACAAGTTCGGGATTTATAGTCAGCAATTCAAACAACCGTTCGGGATTGACTTGTATCGGGACAACACTCAGGCTTGGTTTCGAATGTGGAGGGAATGGATTGTAGAGTCTAAAGTATCCAGTACTAGCTTCCTCATGGAAACCTGTCTTTTGAGCGACAGTGATTGAAGCGATATTTCTAGAGCTCGTTGCATACCATAAGGTCGTAATTCCAATTTCCTTTGCAAAGCTGGCTAATGCAATTGTAATATTTGTTGCATACCCTTTCTTACGTTGGGTGTCTTTGACTCGTAGACCTTGTATCAAACCAATGTTGGTGCCTTCTGTTTTTTCGATATTCCCACAAGCTATCAATTCGTTGTCCCTGAAAAGACCGAGAGTATATGAATCAGGAGTCGAAATCCATCTAGGAAAAACAGCTGGAACATAGTCGTTTCCATTCCAGATAGTTTCGCATAGAATATTGATGTGCTCTTGATCATCAATCACTAATTCCCGAAGGTTTTCAGACATGATTCTTCGTTCGACCCCTGCCACTTATGAATCGTGCGAGGCGTAAATGCATCATCCGACGAACCACTTACTATCACACACGATTTTGAAGAATAAGACAATAATGGTGATGCACATTGGAAACATACGTACTGGGATATCCCCAGCATCCAAGCCTCTTGTTGTCTTGACACCATATCATCTCTTGGCGGAGGTCATAATCTTCAGAAAGTCTTTTTGCTAAGTCCCATGCAATCGGTCTTAAGATACCATCAATATCCCGCATGTTCTGAACGACAATGGTGAGGTACGCTCTATCAGATAGGAGAGGTGTAAGACGACCCAGTAGTTGACCCATTGAATCGATGTACTCATCAAAATTCTCGATATTTCCTAGGTCCTCTACAGCATCCCCATAATGTTGTTTTAGTCCCTTTTTTGCACGTTCCTTGTGGACTGAATCATTCCCTCCTCTTGATTTTCGGAGCATATTCCAATAGGGTGGAGATGTGATGACATAATCAAAACGAGGTGCCTGCCCGTTGAAGTGTTTGTCAATAATTTCCATAACTTGCATGGAATCTCCCTGAAGAAGATGATGCTGACCACTACCCTCGATCTCATTGATAGCTCCACTTCCAATCTCGACAAACTCTCTAGCAAGTTCAATCCCGATAGAGTTCCTCCCGATTTCCTTGCAAGCAGCAACAGTACTTCCAACCCCTGCAAAGGGATCCAAGACCCAGCTTCCCTCCTTAGTAAAGAAATCTACAAATCGCTTTACTAACTCTTCAGGGAATTTTGCTGGGTGCTGCATCTGTGTTGAAGTTCTTGCCTTTGGATTTACGACAAACCAAGATTTTGTGGCTTTCACCCAAGCCTTCCCATCAAGATTGTTGAGCCTTTTCTGAGAACTAGTCAATCATTTCACCAGGAGATGATTCTATGACTTGACTTGTCATAAGTCTACCCGCTTATCTTCAACGTAATACTTCATCGTTGATCGCTACTATGATAGAGTAGCTGGTCAATCAATTAGAATCGTTAAGCCAACTTCCTGTATTATCTCAGGTAACCTGTGAAAACTAGTTCTTGCCTCCAAAGGAGAGTCAGTATATCTTCTTGACTAGTACTACGTGGTTAGTTGTTGCATTAAACCTGCACGGTCTAACTCTTCCCATTCCTCTATAGCCTTGCCATCTTTAACACGGATTATTTCGATTCCCGAGAAGGTTACTTGCTTGCCAGTAGGAGGTATTCCCATGAATTCACCTTTATGAGTTCCTTTCGCAGACCAACGGGCGACGAGCTTGTCACCATCTTCAATCATGTCTTCAACTGTATATTTGATGTCTGGAAAAGCTTTGCGTAGCATCAAAACACTCTGTTTTGAACCCTCTATCCCATAATCCGGTGACGGTGGAATAGCATGTTTTACAAAATTCGGAGCACAGAGCTCTTCAAATGCATCCAAATTACCTTTGTTCAAAATCTCATCATAGAGAAGCTGAAATTTAGCTTTGTTTTCGGACATTGTTTAATCATTCCTAATTTCACTATAGTTAACCATGTATATAATCTCTGAGGTCAAACAAATTCTACAATAATCGAATCATTGTCAATTTTCTGGGTTTGCTACACTAATTTCTTTTACAAGCTCTTCAAAAGCTGTATCTACGTTCTTATTCTCAGTAGCACTAGTTTGAATCAACTTCAATGAACGAGTTTCTATCGCTTCATGAATCTGTTCGTCAGAGATTACCGACTCCAAATCGATCTTGTTCTCTACTACAACAACAGCCACTTTACCAGCTGCAGAATATAGTGCGTTCAACCAATCATCTATGTGTTCGAGAGTATCGACTCGAGTTCTGTCAAATACAAAAAATGCCCCACTCGCATGAGAACAATACTGTTCTCTTAGTTCGGTAAAAGATTCCTGGCCTCCAAGATCCCAGACCACAAGCTTGTGTCTTACTCCATTCAGTTCGACAGTCTTCACATGAAGCATCGCACCTATAGTTCGACCTATCTCAGGAGAGAAACTGTCATAAACATATCTTTGTACCAGCGACGTCTTTCCAACTTCAGTATCCCCTAGGAAGACCAGCTTATGTACGAAATCAGGGTCTTCTCTGGTCATATCGCACTATCTCCTGAAAATTGTCCAGCTAGACTGTTTTCTTCCCTCGTGATTTTTCAAGTATAGTCTGTGTCATTTTCTGAAATGCCTCTTCAACATTCATATCTTCCTTTGCGCTTGTAGGAATGATTTGAACATCGTGATTTTTAATAGCAGATTCCCTGGCCTTCTCTGTAATTGCACTGGTGAGGTCGACTTTATTTTCCAGCAGAACAAGTGGTATTTTTCCTGTGACGGTGAAGAGAGCATTCAACCATTCGTCGACACGTTCAATGGTTTCAGGTCTTGTTGTATCAAAAACGAAAAAGGCTGCTGAAGCATTCATGTAATAGGCTCGCCTGAGTTGAGCGAAATTGTCCTGACCAGCTATATCCCAGATCACTAGCTTGACAACGGTATCGCTAACATTAACCATCTTGATGTGAATGTCAGTGCCAATGGTGGCCAAATAGTCCCCTTCAAAACTGTCATAGACATATCGCCCGACGAGGCTAGTTTTTCCGACAGCCCCCTCGCCTAAGAATACAAATTTGAATAAGTAGTCAACATTCTCGGGCAGTATTAGTACACTCCACTCAAACGCGTCTGTGTAACTGGCTGTTGTCAATTATCTAATAACACTATCGCCCATTTTTATTGGGAATATACTCTCCTGATTTTCAGCACCAAAAGCCAGAAAAGGCATTCATTATTTCGAGTTCAAAGGGCTAGTGACATGGATATCGGAACCTTCGCACGCAACAATCAGCAAGTTCGAAGCGCAATCAAGAATGAACCTGATTTTATAGACCTCCGAATGGACTTGAATTACAGCATTGATTTCAAAGAAGCGAAAGCTGATCTAAACAATGCAGGAATTCCCTGCACACTTCATCTACCAAGCAACCCAGATTGGAAGCCAATAGAACTGTCACGTGGAATTGTTCCATACATTGACCTAGGTAGACAGATTGATGCAGAAGTGCTCACTTTCCATACAATGCTATCGAGCCTTTTTTACGATGATCATGACATCGATATTTTTCTACAAGCGATCCCGATGGCATACGAAACAGCTGCGGAGTCTGGAGTGAAACTAGCTATTGAAACTCTTGGTCTCTATTACACAGAACTGAGACTGTTATTCGAAGATTTCAGTGACATGAAGCTAGCATTAGATATTGGACATGGACAGATTCTAGCAACGAGAAATCGTTCTATTGACCATATCAATTCATTCTTTGAAGAGATTGAGATAGTCAACGTCCACGACAATCATGGTTCAGAGATGGTTAATGATTTGAGGATGCTTAAGAAAGAACGGGAAGTAACCCAAGGTGAGATTCGCGAGCTTGCTGTGAGGTATGATACTCACCTACCGATTGGCGAGGGAGAGATTGATTTTGATACGATTTTCAAGAATCTCAAACAACGTGGTTATGATGGTCGTTTCGTTATGATGTGTGAATGTTTCGCTGATTTCCAACACGAACGTGAGAAATTCTTGAATCTCTGGTTAGCAGCCTAAGCTGATTTTGCTAGGGATTCAACTAGCTTAAGGACTTCTTTGAGTCCTTTCTTATCGTTTGCTTTTTCATACAATGCCCTAGCCATTCTCACAGATTTCATTGCCTCATCAGACTTTCCTTGGACAATAGAGATTCTTGCTTGATTGAGTCTTGCAATACCCATCTTGCTGTATACATCTTTTGGATATTCGAACATATCTACATTAATCACTTTGCCACAGTCTGGACAGGTGGTAACCAAATCAATCTCTGAATCTGACGGTTCTTGTACACCCTCAGCTGGCGTAGGTTCGGTCGTAGCAAGTGGAGTTGGAGTAAATCCTGTATCAGACACAGGTTGAGTAGGTTCCTCAGCAGTAATTGCCTCTATGACAGGCACAGCTCCTTCATCACCGTATCGAGAAGATGTTGAGAATTCAGCTGAAAGGTCAGGGGTGATTGATGGCTCAGCAACAGGCTCTGGTTCAGGTGTTTGTTCTATATAAGCTGATTTGGAACCTAATATTGATTCTTCTATCTGAGCTGCTGAAGGACCTGTATGAGGCATCATATGTGCTGCTTCAGGTGGTAATGGTTCACTTCCTTCCATCATTTTGGGAGTAGGAATATCATCTCCTCCTATCGATCCAGGTCCCTCAAGAAGTTCCTTGACCTCACTCGCTCGAAGCATTCTTGTTTCAATGATTCCTGATCCTTCTGGTTCATCAATGCCTACGGTTTCAGCCTTTGCAAAGGCTTCTTTTGCTTTTTCAAACTCACTCTTTGGTTTTGCAATTTCACTTCCTGATCGAACACGATCTGTTGCTACTTCACTCGGCCTTACCGATGCTTCAGCAGTAACAGTTGGTTGCGGTTCTGTAACAGGTGGAGCTGGTGTTTCAATTACAGGTGTTGGTTGTGCGACGTCTGGTGTAGGAGCTGTTGCTGTCTTCTTAGCAGGTTTCAACAAAGAAGAACCACAACGAATACAATACTTACGAGTAGGTTGATTGGCTTTACCACACTTATCACAAGTTCGCACCACACTCACCTCAAGCTGATGATACTAAGACGGCAGAACTAATTATGCTTTGTTATGCTGAGATTTGATTAACAAATGAAGACTACTGAATTTCTTTTTGGATACTATTCGCTGTCTTAGTTATATCATTATAGCATTCCTTCAACGATGAACCCACTTCTAATACAGTACATTTTGGGTGTCCGTGGTTATGCCTAACACCTGGTGTAGTTCTGGCAACAGTATTTGGGAATTTTGATAGATCCGAAACTGAACCGTTCCGTCTTGAATAAACTACCATCTTGACTCCAGATTTCAATTGAGGTCTATCTGCTGGTAAAATACCATTTGTGGCACGAACATGTAAATCAGTCACCGAAATATTCCCAATAAGTTCAATTAACTCGAGAGACCCTTGAATTCTAGGATTAACTTCCATGAGC
>SOKL01000210.1 GCA_004376265.1 Candidatus Thorarchaeota archaeon | reverse complement strand
TCCCATTGCCTGGTGGGTCATATATCATATGAACGGGAACCCAAGACTCGATAGATGTGGTTCCAATGAGCTCCTCAGTGACCTCGAAATATTGTGGGATGAAGGCAAGAGCAAGACCGGATGAAACCAGTAACAAAACGATGGCGAGCATAGTGAGGGGTCGATGAGTTCGTCTGATGCGTTCCATGAATTTCCTTGGTCTCACGTTGTCCATTCCATCCACCCCTCCGATTCATCTTGAGCGACTATGTCAGACACGGATAGTGCCCTCTCGAACTTATACTAATCCGCTCAAGTATTTTGCGAATTGTAGGATTCTGCATCGTCTTCATAGGATAAGAGATATGGGTCGCTTGGATGTTTCTGGGTATCATTTGTTGAGATTTCATTAAGAAACAGACCTTTTTACGATTCAAGAATTTGAATTTCCTCCAATTTTCTTTGTGATAGTCAGATCCCTAACTAGATTGATGGATAGTGTACAACTTAGTGATGGTTCGTCTATGGGTCCGTTCTTCTCACTGTGGGGTAGTATCCATCTTATTTCCCCTGTTTCAGAGAGCCTGTCTTTCAGCTCGCCTTTTCTTATTGGTCCAACTTATGTACGCTGCAGGAGCGCCACACAGAAGCCCTATGATCAAGTACGGTACCACACTAATGAGAATGGCAATCACAGGTGAGTGTGATGGTGTTGTTGTGCCAAAATGCTCATCGATATAGTCAATATACCACTGAGGGACTGTATATTCCGGATACTCAGTTATAGTGATGACCTCATCAAGAAGATCAATCCGATTCAAGAGGTTGAGAATATGGACTGCTGCCCTAGCCCATTCTAGTCTTTCACTATCGATGTAATATCCAGGAATCGGTAGGAAAGCCCCGTTCAGGTAGCTCTGACACGAGATGACCCAAGAAAGAGTCGCTTCTAGATTGATCCTGTCAAGAGTCCCAAGCGTGTACAATGACCAGACTAGCCGTTCAGTGTTCACGATTGTACCATCAGAAACATGGCCTGTGCTGTTGTCCCAATTCTGGAGGAGGTAGGCTGTAGTGTTCTCAGTCCTTATGAGATTCGACCGCCCCAGGATTTGCAGGGAGAAGAGCCCGAGTGGAACCATGTCTTGAAGAGGCTCAAATCCTGGCATGTTCGAGAATCCTCCACTATCAGAGTAGCATGATAGGACAAAATCCAGAGCCATGTCTGTGTCAATCACATTCAGTAGACCAAGATTGCTCAGAGCATTGAGGGCAGACCATGTATATATCATAGTCGGCGTCAAGGTATCATTGTCGTATGAAGTGAAACCACCACTGGACGCCTGACTGTTGGCGATAAACTGTGCTATCTTGTCGGGGTAGAGCCACTCCTCAAGCCCGAGCATCGGAAACAATCTAGTTGCGATGTCAAGCGATACGCTGCCAGGAGACAAGCCCGCCGAGAAGTTAACTAGTCCATTATATTCTGGCTTCTGATGATTGGTATTGACCAAGCTCTTCAGGAACTCTGAGCTATTACTCCAATCGACAAGGCTTGTTGAACCCAAGCTATCGAATATGACATATGGGTCGTATACACTGAACACGTTTCGGTATGTGGATACCCTTGGGTCGGTGGGTATGTCTTGAAGCCAACTGTAAAATGCCCCTTCATCAGAATAGAGGGCCAACAAATAGTCAATGATGGCCTGATGTCTGCTCGTAGTACGAGAAGATATCGTGTACATCTTACTGATGTCCCCTGTATTGTTGGCGTCCCAGGGAACCTCTGAAACACGTGATAGTAAGAGTGTGAAGAGCACAGCTACTGTCAAGAGAAGGAGTCTAGTGTGCCTGACCTTATACTTTAACATCCTCGTCACCAACTGAAAAGAGAGGAGGCATGAAGCCCTCTCAGTTTGATGCTCAAAAGGCTCTAAATAGGCATCTCTGTGAAGTTAGTTTTGAATGTTCTGCTAATTAAGAAAATGATATAACTTGTTCTTTTCACTGAATTGATTCATTAGTTGTTTTTTGAATAGTACTTGAACCACGAGCTTTACCAATATTCTAGACCTGTTTCACAGCTTGATA
>SOKL01000344.1 GCA_004376265.1 Candidatus Thorarchaeota archaeon | reverse complement strand
ATTCATGCGGCTAGGATCGAATTATCAGACCCTGACACTACCCAGTTTGTTGTGATCACAATTGCTGAAGCAATGGCAGTTTTTGAGACTCAGAGATTGTTGACAAGTCTTGGGTCGTGGCACATCCCTGCTACACATTTGATAATCAATCAACTCGTACCTCCAAATCCAACATGCAAGTTCTGTTCTCAGCGGCATGATATGCAACAGGCTAATTTGAAAGACATACGGGAACTCTACTCAGATATGGACCTTACAGAAGTCCCCTTATTCGAAGGAGAGATAAGAGGAATTGATGGTCTCACTAGGTTGGGTAAGATACTGCTAGGGGAAGAGGAGGAATAAGCGTGAGATACTCAACTAAGAGAAGGATAATGTCCCTATGTATGATTGGCCTTTTCCTAGGTTCATTTGCAATAGCAGTATTCCTCATGTACAGGCCTTAACCTGAATCAGGAAAAATTAGACACCTTTGACGCGCTTGACGACGGGTGGATGTAAAATGCCAGTTAATTAGCTTCCTGGAGAACGTCGGATTGGAGGAACGGTTAGTGGTGGATTTGTGTGGCGAGTGGGAATACATCCAAAGTCAACATGAGAATCAAATGTGCACCCTCTATCATACTCATCAAGATCAACGCTTTCAATGACTGCCAGTCTATTCGTTACCTCTTGAAGAGACACTTCAAGAGGAGGAGTTCTACTCTCATCGGTCAGAACGCTTATGTGATAAGGTTAGAGAATTGCATTTGAGGGGTTTCTAATGAATGAGAGGAACAATGCTTCATTGTTGAATAACCTGTGGAAATTAACGAGTGTTGGATTTACTGTTTCCGTCATCGGAATGATCATGAGTGCGTTCAACCTAGCGTATGAAATTGCCACCATCTTTAACATCTCCATGTGGTTCTTCCTCATTGTAACAGGTATTTTGTACTATGCATTACGTTCTGACGGACAGAGTTAACCATACTGATGTATACTTGAAATTAATGTCATTGTGTATGGTCTTACTGTTTCTGGGTTCTTTTGCAGTAGGTGTACTCCTTTTGTACACTCCTTGAAATGTGTAGGAGATTATTAGACGCCCTTGACTCGCTTTACGACCACCGTACTTCACCAGTCGGACCTTGCTCTTCGAAGTCTTCTGGATCGGAGGGCTCAATGTGGTAGGAGGGGGGGAGTTATGTAATGAGGGCATGTTACGCCGTCCGAGGAAATCTCCAGGACGCATACGAAAACAAGGCCCTACCGCTCAATCGACCACTGGGTGGTAGAAACTTTGCTTCAATATAAAATGATGCTCTATAAAGGTGAAATGAAGGTCAGATTGATACCACCTCTTAAATCAGACATCTCATGTACACTTCACAATGATTTCTGCATAATCAGCTAGATACTGTATCCTGGATGTGTGGCAAAACAATTGTCGATTACTATGTTCCCCCGCTGGCGAGCAAGTTCTCTCATGGCTGATGTTGTACGTGCACCCTCATAAGCAAACCACCATAGATAGAGCGCTGCATACATCCATGCACCATTGTAATCCCAGCTGGAATCAGCTCCGGAGTTCCCTTCGCCATAAATGGAACCTGATGGAAAATCTGCATTGTGGCCATAACACCCTTGATGTCTTGATTCATGAACCAGTGTTTCAGCCCTTCCTGGCACGGACTTGGTGAAGAAGAAACCCAAGTAAAGCTCGACACGGTCATTGACACATTCTCCTTTGGTAGACGTGGCAATAGCAGATCCGTCACCACATAGCGAGCGCAGGTCATCGATGTTATTCCGGACATACCTTCGTGCCCAGTTCAGCATAGGTCCATCCCAGCTTTCATTCTCATAGTCCTGAGCTGAGTAGGTCAAAAGATAACATGCATTGAATGTACGAGCAAGGGGAAGATTGGTATTACAGGCATCATGCCATCCAAAGCCATCGTCCCAATACTCCTTGTTGCCATTGAATCCATAAACCGCCCAGAAATAATCGATGATGTCCTGATTACAAATGAATTGACCGTAGTAATTGTCCCCACTGGCGCTCTTGTCTGGAACCGTATATGTACATGTCACCATTCTGACTCATTCCTCCTCTCCTTCAGATTTGAGTTTCATTTGTTTCCGTCTAATTGAGGGGGTATCATCCTTGTCGGGGAATTTCAATCCCTCACCTCCTATTGCCTGCGGGACCTCTCGAACATCCGTACGCTTAATGTCCAAGATTCTGTGATCACTCTTTGGTAGTGATTTCAGTAATTCAGCACGACCTGCATCACCACGAATTTTGAGATAACCCTGAATTGCTGCCCGTTTTATAGAGAAATGCTTGTGCCGACTATGTACTAAGAGCAGGTCTAATGCGTCCTGTTGACCATCAGAAGCAATTCGGGTAATCGCTTCGATAGCCGTTGTCCGTATCATGAGTTCGTCTGCCCTTGTGGAGTATGTCTTTGGCACTTTTGACCGCTCAGGTGGAATCGGTGTGGTCAACACCTCATCCATCATCTCCAGAGATAGGGGATTCCTCAGTTCTGAAATGAGATGAATCAGCGACCATCGATTAAGGTATTTCTCCTCTGAGAGGGACTTGTACTCGCTGCTTACGATGCTGATTGCCTCTTCGGCAACTTCCTTTAGCTCTTCTAAACTGGCTTGATATTGCTCCTCAGCTTCTTCCCCAAAACCGCCCATTCTATTGATTGCCTCTAGTACTATGTCGTTGACATGGCTACCAGAACTAGTTTTGAACTGAAATGGAGAAGACACAGTTTCAATTCTGATTGAGTCCCCAAGTACTGTGTCTCGTTGTCTACGAATCCATGGTATGGCTAAGATTCCTACCAACGCCATAATAACAAAAACAGCAATGACTAACAATGTCTCTAAGATCTGCATGATTCTAGCTCCTTCGTTTGATTCTCCATTATCATTTTTGACCCTATTACGTCTTCCCGTAATTCGCTTTCAAATATTATGGGATATGTAAGATATATGCCGTAATCTATGATATAAGCTTTGTGTTGAATAGTTCAAGATGTTGTTGAGATGTCATCAATCAAGATCCTAAACTACTTGAGAACAATGAGATCAAGTCAATTGCCCTTAGTCCACTCAGCTCTTGTACTAGCTTAGAGATTCTCCATCTGTCTGACAACCATATCCAACACATAGATCTCCAACCCCTCAGTTCTTGCCGTTATTTAAAGGGCCTCTGGCTCAACAACAACAAACTTCAGACCATCGACCTAGGACCACTTAGCTCCTGCACAAACCTACAAGTGCTCCACCTTGAGAACAATCCACTCCAGAACATCGACCTCTCACCTCTTCAAAAAGAAGTTATTGTAATCACCGAAGACGAGGAAGAATCGGATTGGGAAACCGAATAGAATGGAGGTTTGGATAATGAGTGGTGGGGCGATTTCTGTATAGAATGGAATTACGATTAGACACCCTTGACTCTTTTCAAGACTGGGGATCTAATCTTATACAGAGTCCTTGACACCTACTTTTGCAGTAGGTGTACTCCTTTTGTACACTCCTTAGATGTGTCGGAGATTATTAGACACCCTTCACTCGTTTTACGACAGGCGGACGGATTTTGTAGAGGATCCGGCCGCCGCAATAGGGCATTTGACTCCGGGGAGCGTTTTAAGCCCTTCAGGGGTCACCTCTCTGTTACACTTGTGACAAACATAAACCATTTTAAAAAATTCCTCAAAAAGAAGAAAGAAGGGAGGGAGTTATGAAGTTTTGTATAGGACGCACTTGGACACCAATCATCTTCTTGTGTGGGACATGACATATTGGGTGGAGTGATGACCAAGTATCATTTTGACGTTTGAGTGTCAAGTTTCGATGTTTGGAGAAGATCGCTTATCATGTTATGAATAACGGTTTCAAGTGCGCGGTTGTTCTCGCAAAGCTTTGTGATGGCACCATCTTTTACACCTCTGTGTCGTCGCTCCCTATCTGTTTCGATGTTTAATCGCTCAATAGCTGAATAAATCTCGTAGAGTTTCCGTTGAAGGTCTATATGGAGGAGGTTTGCATCACCCGAGTTCACTAGTGATTTCCAGACCCAAATGGGAAGATGATTTGCATCACCCGCCTCATTTCTTATCCGTTCCAATTCCTCTCTGATTATCAATATTATCTCAGGGATTCTCCGCTCATCTTGTCTTGCGGCTGCCCATCCACTCAAACCGAAACCTGCTGCTACACCAATTATTCCTGCGAGCATTTCAGGTGAGAAATTGTATGTATAGGGCATTGGTTCACCACTAATCCCACCACCGAACAAATATTCCATTAGAAATAGGATAAAGATAGCTATAACACCTATACTCAAGCTATATTTCACAAGATCCCAATATGCATCTGACTTAGACATTTCACCTGGGATTCGGTTTGAAAGAAGATAAAATCACCTACTCTTCAGAAGTAATTTTCTTAGGACCTATCACACGCCAGAATCCTGAACAACTTCTCCCGCAACAAGATGGATGAAGGCCCAACAGGGCATGAAAAACGAGGAGGGAGCTTCAGTGATACAGACAAAACAGATCCCACGTCCACATTATATCTATAAACAATCCAAGTCTTATGCGTTCTGACTGTAGTGGAGTCCTGTGTCTTATGTATGCTGGACATGGATCAGAATCTTGTGAATAATGCCACGGACTATCTTGTCTCTGTAGATCAGGTAGGTGAGTCCAAGTTCCAGCACGACTCATCCGCGGGAAGAAACAGAGGAATCCTACATGGAAGTATCTGCCCGAGTGGACCTATCGCTAACTGTTTGTAAATATCTCCTAAACAAGATGTGTTCTATTCTTTTCAACCATCTTCATACCCAATTTCGTCGAGAAAAAGTTGGAAGTCGAAGCACTCTATTCCGTAATGGTCGCAAACCTGAGGAATCTTGACTCGTCCCTTTAGAGGTCTCTTCTCGTCGGTCACGACAATCAAATTCTTCTGAATAGCTAGTGCAACAACATATGGATCAGCTTTTTCTGTAGTGGTTTTTGTAGGAACAAGTTTAGGAAATTCGTTTAGAATCATTCTGACAAACTCAAACTGTGCCGCATCAACTTTGATAATAAGTTCCTCTTTTCTTGCTGCAATCCACTTTGTTAACTCATCATTTTTGACTTTCAGTTCGTAGTAGACCATTTCTGTAGCAACTACTTCCTGAGAATGAATGCGGGTATCTATATCTCTCCACAGCTTGGGAAAACGAATAGGGCGATAGTAATGTTTCCAAGGATTGAGAAATCCTGATGTGTCAAAACTATACTTCAAAAACCTACCGCCTCTTATCGTCGACAAGGCTCTCAAGCGTTCCAATATGCTCAACTTTCATTCCTAGCATATCTGAGGCATCAGCATAGGATATGGCATTCCTGTTCAATGCTTCTAAGACAATTGAGGTAAACATAACACCGTCGGTATACAACACTCTCTGAGGGGTTGTTTCACCTCCTCCCCCGCCTCCAGTTTTTAATGGAGGATACCCAAGATTCTGGCGCGATGTTCGATAGAATCCAACACTTGTTTTTCCTAGTATTAAAAGTCGTCGAAGAATAACCTCTCTACTTACTCTAAATCTACCTGCAAGTATACTGAGCTCACTATTACTCCAATCCTCTAGTCTTCCATGACTTCTTACTGCTGGGGTTTCAAGAAGAAGGTGTTTTGGCACGAGAGCAGCTCCAGCAACATGATTGCAAAACACCTCATGCTTATCGATATGATAATCATGTTCATGCTTGATTTCACAAATGCTTGAGTCCTTTAGCAAAAGATGACAAAACTCGTGAAGTAATGTGAAACATCTCGGACGTGGAGAGTCTTTCCTATTAACAGCGATGAAAGGGAATGGCTTCTCGACAATTGACAAACCACGCATTTCAGTTAGACCCACATTTCTTGCGAGAAATACAAATGTCCCTAGGGACTCGATTCTCTCTCGCCAGCTATTGAATGTTTGATAGTTGTTCAGCTTCGCTGGAAAATCATCTGGGATACGTAGCAATTCCCGTAAACGTAGTCCAACCTTTTCAGGATTCTCAGTCAAATCAGCAGTGTCTAGGTACGCCCAATCAAAGGTTGGCGCGTAATCCAGCAAATCAATTACATCTTCACGTTTTTGATGGAATCTGCGGATTTCTAATTTTAGCTCGGGAGATATTGGTTCGTCTAGATGGTCTGGAAGTCGTCTAAATCCTGGCATTTTCATCGGAGGTGGAATCTGATCAAGGAAGAAGACTGCTGTTGCACGTTTGTAATAACTGGCAATTTCTCTAAATTTCGCGAAAGTAAGAAGTTTTGTGCCGTTTTCAAAAGCAGTCAAATCCTTAGGAGACATCTTGAATCTCTTGGCGACAGTTTCTACATCAAAACCACGTTCTTCTCTTGCCCATTTCAACATCTCAGGATTGATTAGTGCAGGAGCGCTTTTTGCCAATTTCAATCACCCCTTCTCGAACTCTGGACCACTTTTGGGTATGAATGACTTCTACAAATCTCTTTGCTAGACGGATGAAATCCTCGTTCAATCCTAATTTTGGATACGCTCCGAATCTGGTTCAATCTTGAGGGCTCTAGTATAGACAGCATGAGATTCATCAAATTCCCATGCTCCCGAAGCCACCAACCGTAGGGGTCGCTTAGCTCTCTTCGAAGTGACTTCTTTAGCATTTGCTCTTGTTCAGAGCAAAATCACTAATCAATTGCATACGGTGGATGTTTTCAGTTTCTAGTTCCTGAGTGGTTTCAATGAATTTGAGGATGTCATCGACATCTAGTGATTCAATCTCTTCTGTAATTTTGGTCAAATCATGATCATCAGGACTCATTCAATACCCTCAATAGATTGTAGTGATTGTGCTATCATTGGAATATTAAACTTCAGTGGAAATGTTGTTCACCTCGTATTCTTGGCGAGGATTTATAGAACATATCTGAGTGGGCCATGTATGTCCCGCGAGATTCATCTTCTAGCAGTCAGGTATGCATATCAGATGATATACATGAAAGAGGGGGAGAGGTTCTATCGCAAAGATTACTACAAACGTCTGGATGGTCAGCACTACATCGGATCGATAGCAAGGGAGAAAGGTCATGTAGACGCCTTCTGGGAGTCCACCAGTGAGGAGATATTGGAGGATGTGGAATTCTCCATTGGTTTTAGGTTTGAGAGAAGAAAGGGAAGAAGAATGAGGAATCCTCTGGACATGATACGACAACGAGAGATGACCCGAGAGGAGCTGATTGCTTCCGGAACATACAATCTTCCTGTACCCCTGACGCGGGAGCTGGACCAGCTAGTACAGGCAGGTGATAGTGTAGATCCAGTACAGGATCTTCTGCTTCCACTCCTTGGAATCAGGATATTCCCACCCAATGAGGTCGAGATGGTTGGATTTGAGATGGGGAG
>SOKL01000393.1 GCA_004376265.1 Candidatus Thorarchaeota archaeon | reverse complement strand
TCGGGTCATAACCTAAGTGGGCAATTACCCCACTTACAAGTATGATCCGGTGCCGTCCCGTCCTGCGGCGGAAAGTTCCACATACCTGGAACACCCATTTCAGAGCAACATCATTTCCAGAACGATGCTCCTATGTCGGATTAGCGCCAGTTTCCCGGCGTTGTCCGACTCCACAGGGTAGATTAACGACACTACTGAGCCGTTCGCGACGGACTCGGATGCGAGCCCGTTCCACTTGCATGTCTTAATCCCAAGCCGATAGCAGTGCCCTCTAGCAGGATCAACTAGAGTTGTTCCTAAACAATCATGCACGTTTAGCAAGGTGCGACTGGAGTAGTATTCAGTCACCGTGCACAATTTTCTACACACTTTGAACTTAGCTTGATGAAGTACAGGCCTAACGGGGTTAGCTAGGATGGCTTACCCAAATTATACCTGCACACTGTTGAGCGTTTCTTAGACCTGAGGGCATTCTGACACTCCTCGTGCCAGTCTATCTCACGTCCGCATCTTGTCGTCGCGTCTGGAAATCAACCAACCATCATCGCTTGGCATTCGCCGACAGCATCCGGTCTGACACCGTATGACGCGAAAGCAAACTCTCTCCCGAGGAGTTCGAATAAAAAGCTTTCCAATGGACTACATTTCAGGAGCCTCTGGAGGGCAATTATTGCGATTTCTAGCTTCTTCTCAAAACAATGACAAACTTAGAAAAGGTGATGGAAGGGCGGGGATTGTCCCCGCCTCTCACAGCGGTCCAGGATTATCTGTCCGCTTCCTGCAGTTATCGGAAACTTCCACCAAGATATAGTAGGATAATTTGAATATAAAGAAATGATGAACGAATTGTCAGGATGATTCATCTAGTAATATTATCCGCGTGATTATATCATAGATTCACCCAAAAGTCATAGATGAATCATCCATTGATAATAAGACCAAAGCTGACAAGAAAACGGCAGGCGTCACCAAATGCAAGATGGAATATTTGCATTGATTAGATTGGATCTGATCTTTGAGATTATCAGCGGAATAATTGCACTGATTGTGACCTTCTATGCCACAAAAGCATACAATCTGACAGGACAAAAGAAGCTTTCGGATCTCTCAACCGGATTCCTGGTCCTCTCAGCAGGTATGTTTGGAAGAGTCATAGGAACTTGGTATTTCATAATTCGTTATGGAATAGAAGGACCCTCGAGTAATCTAATCCTATCAATTGTAACGATTGCGTACGGCGCATCTAGAATCATGGCGTATCTTCTTTTCGTGATAGCAACAAGACCAGCACGTCACCGAGAGTCATTGAACAATGAGAACATGACAGGAGTCAGTCTCCTCCTTGCAGCTACAATACTTGTAGATCCAAATCTGGAAGTAATAGCTATACTAGTTCTCGTTCTAGTTGTTATTCAAGCGATCATCAACTACTTCTCAATACGAAGTAGGTTTGCTCTGTATGTCTTGCTTGGATTCTCACTTATCCTGCTGAGTCACTTAATGGTGGCTCAGACACTTGTGAATCCAGGTTTGTTTCTATTGAGTCAGATATCTCAACTATTAGGATTCTTGTCACTTCTGGTCATGCTAATCAAGGCAGGCAGAGTAGAATGAGTAGAAAACGGGCCTATCGCTCAAAGATGCGCATCCTAGCTGATATGATGCGTGCCATTCAGAGTGAGGGTGAGGATGGTGCCGGCCCTACGAAGATTCTCTATGCTGCAAACCTCTCTCACGATAGATTGACTCAGTATCTCGAAGAGCTCGTTGAGAAGCATCTTATCAAGGAAGCAGAACCAAAGAGTGACAATAGAATCTATTTTCTGACTGAAAAAGGGAGAGAGTTTCTCAAAGAATACGTCAGAATGGAACGATTCTCCGAAGCTTTCGGTATCGAAATCTAGATGACAACATTTCATCAGAGTAGGCAAGGTTTTAAGAAATCTGAAGGGGTGGTTTTTTCAGAATGGGCCGGTAGATCAGGCTGGCAGATCGTCTGGTTCGCAATCAGAAGGTCGCGAGTTCAAATCTCGCCCGGTCCACCATTCAACCACATCATCATCCAATTCTTCTGTTCGCATGGAA
>SOKL01000253.1 GCA_004376265.1 Candidatus Thorarchaeota archaeon | reverse complement strand
TTTTAGCAGTATAGAGTGCCCCCATTATGAACATGATGCCTGCTGGTGCAATGACCATGAAGAAGCCTAATCCCCCAACACCCTCAGTGAATGCTCCTGCTTGACCGGCTGCCAGCATACCGATAAAAACAAGGAAAAGCATCAAAGCTTTATTACCTCCCTTAATTATGTCCTCACCGATTGTGGCGGCTTTAAGCTCACGAGCACCCAATCTCGGTGATAACATTAACCAATAGAGCATCATTGCGAGAAGTGCAAAAACAAGAGCTGGATTTGTCTGGAACGTTGTCAAAGTCGCTAACGTACTCCATGGGCTCCAGATAGATACACCCTGAGATGTTAAAATGGGTCCAACAAAGACTGCTCCAAGTCCAATGACGAAAGTCAGCAATCCTGTTAGTCCGAAAGCAATCTTTGCTTTACTGGGACTCCTTGCATATTCCCTAATTGTGTCAAAAGGTGACCACCAGAATAGCAAGCTCATTAATTGACCAACCAACAAAATACCATATGCGGCATAAATTAGCAGAGGACTGAGAGCTTGACCAAGCGCAAGTACGGGGATGAATAGGGCGTTGAGCATGCCCGCAAGAAAACCTATCCAGGTTTTACTTGAATCAGTGTATATCACTGAACCAATTTGCCAGGTTATAACGAAAAGTGTGCCTAACAAATAGATAATGGTCAAGAAACCTGAAATTTGTGAGAATCTAGATACTCCTTCGAAATTCAACCAAACATGAGCTACAACTACGAAAGCTGCAAAGGCGGATACCCAAAATACTTTTGCTAGATTGCTCCCAAGTTTACTACTGAGACCTTTGGATCCCTGATATTGAAGCATCAGACTCACTGACATTAATGCCATGAATCCTATCATAAAAAACGGAAATAGAGCACTCCCTCCAAACACCCATTCGAATGGAATTACTGAGGTCTGTTCCCAAGATAAAGATGGAATTGGAACCAATGACACGCCTGCGAAAAGACCTACGGCTGCAGCAATTATTCCAAAAATGTTACCAAATCCAGCTAATTTACTGACTGAACCGGATTCATGTGTACTACTAACTATCGACCTTAGAGAGCTCAACTGGGCCATGTCTAAACTTCCTCACTTGATGATTGTCAGTCACCACTAGTCGAAAAGGGTACGACGATGAGGGGTATAAATGCATATCGGACAGTGCTTCTGTAATACTTAATACTTACATGACTTACATCAAAATAGAAAGGTGGTTATTGATATGGGTTCGGATTTTGAGTTATTCGTGAAAGGAAACAGGATTGAGATGAAGGATTTCGTCGCGAGTATGATTAGTGATGTGTTATTAGCAATCCTATCAAATCTTCGTGACATCGATTTAGAGAAGATCAGTTTAGTTGAGATTCAGTAGCATCGGACATCAAAAAGAGGGATCAATAATATGGATGGTTGGAACGGAAGGATTCTATGGATTGATTTGACAACAAAGACATCTAGGGTTGAAGAAATCCCCCCTGAGGTGTATGCTGATTTTGTGGGAGGAAAAGGTCTCGGGGCTTTTCTGCTGTATCGCGAGCTTGCACCAGGAATAGATCCTCTTAGTCCAAATAATATCCTCTTCTTCATGTCAGGGTCACTACAAGGTCTTCCAGCTCCTATGGTTGGTCGATGGGCTCTTGTTACCAAGTCTCCTTTGACTGGACTGTTCATCGATACACACTGTGGAGGACCTTTAGGTCGTGAGATAAAGAAGGCTGGATATGACGTTCTTGCCGTTATCGGGAAATCAGAAACTGCTGTTACAATTCTGGTTGAAGATGATAAAGTTGATTTCATTGAGGCCAATGCATTATGGGGAAAGGGAACACAGGAAGTAACACGTTTACTTCATGAACAGACATCGAATGACTCAGCAGTATATGTGATAGGTCCTGCTGGAGAAAACTTGGTCCTTTCGGCTACAGGATGTTGCGAACTAGCTCATCAAACAGGCCGTGGAGGCACGGGAGCTGTTCTCGGTTCTAAGATGCTCAAAGGTGTTGTTGTTAAAGGAACTGTGAAAATAACTGCAGCGGATCCAGAATCTCAACGGGAGATAAATAAAACAGAGA
>SOKL01000197.1 GCA_004376265.1 Candidatus Thorarchaeota archaeon | reverse complement strand
TAGGGTAGGCGAATGCGTTGGCTCGGTCCCAAGGAACAACAATCAGTGTCAAGGTCCCGATAAACAGGGAGGTCATGACAAAGAGGTCTCGACAAAGATTGAGACAGATTGTTGGAAGGGACACTAGAGTGATTCGTGCATTCATTGGTGTTATAGAACAACATGAGAATGACTTGTTGACAGGTCGAAAGAAAAAACGGATTCATGATGGAAAATTGGACAAGCTTACGATGACCGCCCTCCGAACAAAAGCCGGATTCAGTCAAAGACCAAATGTTCCCCATGACATGAAAGCGCTTTTTCCAAGAATTTCTACCAATGAATTACAAGAGTGTAGGCAGTCAGCTGTGGGGCTCTATGAGAGCTATCTTGCTCTTAGAGAGAAGAAAGGATGGGATGCATCACGCCCATGTTCAGTCAATTCCACGAGAAGAATACCCAGATGGGTATTTAGTCAGAGGTTCAAGCTGGTTTACGATTCTACCTTTTCTTCACGATGGCGACTCAGTTTACGGGACACTCTTGATTCTGTACCAGAGGGAAGAAGACACCATGATAGACTCCTAATTCCTCTGAAAGTGGCTCCCTTTCATGCTAACCAGTTTCGTCGAGGTGAGGTGAAGGCTTTACAGATCTTCACTGACCGCTTTCATAAATGGTGGGTGACTTTTGCAGTTCGTGTTGACAAACCGGACTCACAAGGTGTTCAACATCCTCCAGCTGTTTTGGGTATTGACCTTGGTATCGAAAAGGCTGTCTGTGCATCATTAGTCACACCTACAAAAGTGAGTGAAACTTGTTTCTTCAAACAGAAGGACAAGATAGAATCTATCAAGAAATATGACTGTCTTGTGGCTAACCTTCAGAGAGAAGTAGATACTCGTCGTAATACAGGACAAGGAATGGATAAGGTCTTATTGAAACTCAGGAAATTCAGATCGAAACGTGAGAATGTGGCTCGTGAGTATGACCGAGTACTTGTTAGAGATTTATTAAACTACATTGCTGAGTTATCTGAGAAGTACACCCTCTACGTGGCAATCGGACGACTCGCGAATATCCGTAATTTAGCACGTAGAGGGAACTTCAAGGGTCGCAGATTCAGGAGAATGATACACTCTTGGGCTTTCACAAGAATCACTGAGAGTTTCAAACATGGACTCGCTCAGAAGGGTTGGTCTGTGAACGGAAAGGACTCAAGGTTTCGTGTAGTCCCTGAAGCTTGGACCTCAATCATGTGCTGGAAGTGCGGGGCCAAGGGAAAGAGACCAAAACAGAACTACTTCAAGTGTTCCTCATGTGGTCACAAGACAAACGCTGATAGGAATGGTGCTATCAATATCGCCGGACGCCTCATTATGCTCACAAAGTCACTGCACTCTGTGAGAGGACTAGGTAAGTGGGAAAACTCTGTTCAGGCAGGGAAACGCTCGCGACTAAAAGCCCGAAAGAAGAAGCCTTCTCAAGGGAAGTCCTTACTCTCCTCTAAGGATCAAACATCAGGTCTTGGAGAGTCCGCGGCTGTTCACTTTGTCCAATCGGACCTTGTTAGTTTCAGTGATGAGGCTAGTAAGAGTGATAATGACCCCGCCGTGGAAAATACTGTGGAAGCACTCTCTGTTGTTGGAAGTGATGTTTCAGCAATAAAACAGGAGAAAGAAGCCAGGTCTTCAGGAGGAATTCATTCTCGATGATAGAAGACAAAACCCTAGCTAATTTGCAGATTCAAAGAGTCTGTGGATGTGGCGACACTGGCTGGGGAAGGGTGGAACACAGAAGTTGTTCTCAGTTGAATTCACTCAACTAAAGAGAATAGGTCAGAAAAACATTGAGACATAATTCAAATTAGGAAATGCCAAATTCATCCTCAAGGCAATGTTTTTATTCGACTCGTCAGTTGTCGGCGCGTTTCTGTGGTCAACAGCCATAGAACAATTCATGATTCTCTGGATTTCCAGTATATCCAGTGTGAGTGTGATACTCAGATGTCATCAAAATCCAAACAATCAACGGCAAGGACCAAGGACAAGTGGCGAGATAAAATTTGGTACCAAATCCTTGCTCCGGACTATTTCGATAACAAAGACATAGGCAATACTCCGGCAGGTAATCCTGATCTGTTGATTGGTAGAACTGTACAACCGACACTATATGACTTGACTGGGGATTTTGATAGAATTCATGTCAAGTTGAAGTTCAAGATACTGGAAGTGACAGGAACACAGGCCAAGACTGTATTTTACGGACATGAATGGAGTTCAGACTATCTTAGGGGTCTGGTTAGGAGAGGAACATCTAGAATAGACTGGATTGGACCAATTCTGACTAAAGACGATTATTTGATGCGAATTTCGGTCATAGTCTTCACTAACACTCGTTCAAAGACTAGTCAAGAACATGCAATTAGAAAGGGTATTGAGAAGATTATCAGGAAACACGCAAAGAAGCACACTTTCGATGAGTTGGTCACTAAGGTGATTCTAGGTGACTTGGCTGGAGATGTTCACGATGAAGTGAGGCAAATCATGCCGATTCGTGAGTGTGAGATTCGTAAGAGCAAGGTGCTCAAAGGACCAGAAGAAGTGAAGACTCGAAGGGCTCGACTCAGAAGAGGGACAGCTGCAGAGAAAGAAGCATAGACTACGTGCCCATATTCTCAAGCTTGTGTAGAGCTTGTAGTAGGAGAACCATAAGGTTAGCAAGCTTGGTAAGAGAGTCAGTGTCAGTTTCTGCATCTACTACCTCAGTGAGCTCCTTCAGTTTGGTGATCAGAGTTTCTCGAAGCTCTGGAATTAGGGTCTTCACAGGATGAGATTCCACTTCCTCGTCTGATTCTGCGTAAACTATCCGTCTATCACATTTAGCACAATAGACATCATCCTTCACCTTGAACAAGGGCGATCCACATTGTGGACATGCATCAGCAAGCATTGTGGCTCCTTGGCGTAGGAGTTCAGCCATTTTTCTGACTGAGGAATCATCCTTGTCTTCCATTGTCTGCACCCTGGGATTATCAGTATGTGATGATATAAGAGAAGCTGCATTACTTGTGATGACCCCAGATTACAATCAGATGAAGACTCGTCAACTCGATAGGTCTTATGAAAACGTTGATATGGTTAACTCGATGAGAGTCATTTGTTGTTCGCACACCGTTTGTGCGTCAAGACCATTCAGAGGTGAGTCCTTTGGACCCCGAAACACAGAAGAGCATAGACCAGTCTAAACACCTCCTAAAACAGATATCGGAGGATTCCTCAGTGCCTAGGAACATCAGGCGTGCAGCCAATGAAGCAATTGTAGTTCTTGAGAACGAAGCAGACTCTCCAGCTGTGAGAGCTCAGAACGCGATTTCAATGTTGGACGAACCTAGTCAAGACCCTAATTGTCCGAACCATGCTCGCACAAAGATATGGCATGTGTCCAGCTTGCTGGAACCTATACGTGACTAGCTCTGTTTGGGCGTAACAAAAAATCGTGACGCCAGCCAACACTCCCTAAAGTGTGGGACTGGCACCCATGGCTCAGGCCAGTGTTTGCTCATGAAAGCAAGGATAAGAGGAATCTATTCACAATCGTTGACGCAGATTATGCTGCAGAACCATTTTGAGATGGTTCAGCCTACTCCAGAAGTGGCAAGAAGGTTTGGTCTACCTTATCGAAGTGAGATTCCTGACGTAGATATCTGGGACCGTAGTGATCTTCAAGGAATAGTAGCAATTGCATACGAATCGGTCTTGACTCGTCTCACCGATGTATTACGTAGACGGTTAGGAGGAGTCATTACAAGAACTCCAAGAGTTGCCAAGAGTTCTGTCTATCGAGGTATTGTTCAAGGAAGAGATGAGAGAACAGGTCAGACCAGAGTGGATTTAGGCAATATATCTGGACTTCTCCCTGATAGAGGGTTTCAGCGAGGTGAGCAGATAATGGTACAAATCAGGGCTCATGATTATGGAAGAAAATCTCCAGTCCTCTCATCAAGTATAACAATTCCAGGACAGGCTGCAGTTCTGCTACCAGAACCTGTTGTACGTTTAAGTACTAAAATCAAAGATCAAGACTCGCGAAAAGATTTGTTGACTCTTGGATATAAGATTCGTGAGCACACAGAAAATTGGGGAATACTCTGGAGAACTGCTGCTGAAAAGCTCACGGAAGAAGAGCTACGCAACGAGGTTGACGACCTCCTTGATACGGCACAGCAAGTTTACAACATGTATAACGACCTAAACGGAGCAGGTCTTCTGTTTGAGGGGACAAGTAACGCAGATATCGAGTTTCCCTCAGAGGTCAAAGATGCACTTGATAAGACGCGTGCTAAGATTAAGCCAACAATCACGCGACATCATTTCTACAAAAGTGCAGGTTATACTTCACTTGTAGACCTTATTGAGTTGATAATAGAGGAGCGTCCAGAAGAGCGTAGCTATCTCACTTCAAAGCTTGACAAGATTGTTTCTCGGGATTTACCTCGATTGGACGAATCAATTAACATCGAACACGTCAAACTTGATGGTAGGAACATTGTGCTTGCGAGAGGGCGAATTACTGAGATAAATTCACAAGGATTCGTTATTAGAAGACAGTTCAGACATACAAACAGGAAACTCAAACTAGTCCAAGACCCTACAGAAAGTGTAGATGTTATCAGCGATGAAGGTGACTATGCATTGACTCAGGTTGTTCCTGGTGCTCTCACCTTAGTAACTGATTATTACTCACGCAACGGGCAGATAAAAGGTACATATGTGAACGTCAATACAGGTGTTGAGGTTTATCCATGCAATGGAAATAGTCCCGGAAGAATTCGATATATCGACCTAGAAATTGATGTGGTGAAAGCTCCGATTACTGAGAAACCTCGGATTATAGACCAACATCTTCTGAAACGTGCGGTTCAGCGGGGCTTCATAACAAAAGAAATGGCTGATCAATCTCATTCCAAGGCTCAAGATATATGCGATGAACTTACTACTGTAACAGGTGACTAACACTCTTTATTATCAGCAGATTTTGATGTCCTCATTGAAAGGTCAATTGCACTCATTATGTCCTCAAGTGTAGCACCAAGACTATCAACACTACGCTCTGAACGAATAACGATTATCATTGAGTGGTGACTGACAGAGCACTCAATTTCCAGTCCGGATGGCAATGGATCGTTATCAGGGGCTATAGCAGAAAATGTTCTTTTTGCTTCGACTTCAGACTTGAAATCCAATTTAATGCGTGCAATCACAAGATTCACCTCTTCTTCTCACTAAGATTCTTAACCATTTTGAGGATTTCCATCTTTACTTCTGGAGTCATTCCTTCAAACTTGAGAGATTGTGATGACGTTGTTACTGGACTCAAGTTTCGTTTCTCTAATACATGAATTATCTGATTTACATTGACGTTCTTGTAAGTCCAGATGATAATGCTAGATTTCTCATTATTGATTGCCAATGGGCGTTCAGAGGTTATGATTTCACTCTGAAGAATAACTCGTCCAACATCTGTCAGAAGTTCATCCCGAACTCCTGCAAGTTCTATTGAGGTGCTAGCTTGGCTAGATGTTCCTCTCATTTGGGTTTCGAGTCTTTGTACTGCTGAAATGACGTCTTTACTATGACTCAAATACGTGTCAATCGCAGTCCGTAATGCTCTACCACGATCCCCAATCCAGATACTCATTGCTGCACCCAACTCTTGACGAGCCCAGAATGTATCGGCGATTGCTTCTAGTCCTGAGAGATATCGTATCGGGCTACTCTCGTTCTCCTGAGTAAGGATATAATCAGTACCAAAAGTATAGGGAATTATACTTGGTCCAACATTCTCTAATAGTCTTGACGTAAGATGTTGTATGAAATGCTGGATTTCCGAGTTACTCAACGAACTCATCGGAGTCCGCAGTTTTGTGATAGGGACATCTGCTTCGCTGAGAAATGCATCGCACATTTTCTGATCCCCACTGATACCCTGAATGTAGGGCCTCGTACTAAACAGCAATACTTCATCAAGCGGTAAGAAACTAAAACCAAAAAGTCTGATGCTTCCTCGTTCTACTAAAAGATTCTCGTTGATGGCTTGTTTGACCAGAGCTTTATTCGCCGTACTTGGTTTCTTTGGGGATTTGTGAGATTTATCATAAATTAGTGCTGCTGCTGCTGCCATCTGTAGTTCATAATCACTTACAATCAAACGCTCTTGAGCAAGGATATACGCGGCTGCTGATATGGTGTTTGTATCTCCAAGAGTGAGGAGTGCCACTTGTTCTGATTTGGAACTTCCACCTACAAAAATTGGGTAACTCTTCCCCTTCCGTAGTTTCTTCTTTCCTACAGTTTCGATACCCACGAGAATAATGACTGACGATTCATGCTCAGTCCTAATTTCATTGACTGAATCTAGGTTCATGATTGGCTGTTCAAATGAAACATGGAAAGTTCCACCCGACTTCATAATCGCTCTGCAAAGTAGTGCTGTTGCTATTGTGGATTCTGGGTCTGGAGCAGTAGCGACTAGAACCTGTTCCCCACTCTTGAGAGGAATCTCGTCACATTGGTTTCTTAGTGTCCTGAGAGAGGGAGAACTACTTTTCTTACTCATTTCACGAGAAAGGTCAATTCACTTATGATAAAACTATCTCAAAAGAATAGCAGCTTGGTCAGGACTGTACTTCCAATCTGCTGAGAGTACCTTTTTCCTGCGATAATATTTCGAGAGTCTGTGAATTTTGCTCTCAACAAGTTGTAGCCCACGCTTGGAAACAAAATCTTTCTTGTTTTCTTCAAGGTGTCTCCGAATTGTAACTGCTTTTGCAATCATATTTCGTAGATCCTCTGGAACTCTTCGTTCGAGGTCGTTCTCGCGAAGAATGTCCATAATACGTTTGTTGGCAATCACTCTGACGAGTGGAACGCCATACTGGTCTCTAAGAATCTTACCAACCATAGATGGTGTGTTTCCAGCCTTAGCAAGTTCCACTACCTTCGCTTCTACCCACTGCGCGTCCTTTTCCTTTTCCATCCAATCAGGAATTTGTAATGTGGAGGGACGTTTGCTTCCAGATTGGCCCTTGCGCCTTGTGTGCATTCTTGCCATCAGGACTACCTCTAAGCTCATTGTACCCTCAGAAACCGGGTCTGCCCCACGGCCTAAGGCTGGGGATATAAAGATTACCTTGTGGCTGGTCATTTTATCAGCCGCTAAGAGTATCTTCCTCGCTCACGGATTTCCTTCATTCTTGACAATATTGATTCAGCAGAATCACCTTGGACCTCTATGTATCCCTCAAGAGTTGCTTCTAGCATAGTTTCTTGAAGGTCCCAGTGTGTAGTTTCTAAGACTCTTTGGATGAGATGAAGGTCAACCCCTTTTGTTTCAAGGGTGGCATTCATTTCAGAGAGTCCGAAATCGATAAGCCATAACTTAGCGTTTCCGTCTACAATGACATTGCTTGTGGTTGGGTCTCCATGAACAACATTTCCATTATGAAGTAAAGCGATAAGTTGACCAAAGTTATGACAAAGGGATACTAGCTCTGACATTGGTATTTGTCCAGCAAGCTGTTTGAATTGAGTTCCTTCGATGAAATCCATCATAATTGTGTGATTGTAAAGGTCTACAAAATGGACTGCAGGAGTTCGTACTCCAAGAGTTCGTGAAATTGTCAACATCTTACATTCTCTGTTAATGCGAGCCTTCCTGAGCTGAGAGTCTATTTTGTTCAAGAGATATGGTTTACTTTGACGCCATTTCAGAACATAAGATTGGCCCCACTGTTCTATCTTGTATATGATTGACTCAGCTCCTCGGGCCAGTATCTGTTTCACAAGGATTGCCTCCAAATGATATCTTGGTCATCAGTTCTCCATTTTGGTAGAACATGTGAGTTTTCGACACTAATTTGATGACCTGCCTTGTACTGAAGAATTCCATTCCATGCAATCATCGCTCCTTGATCACCGGCAAGAGATGGGGATACCCGGTGGAATTCCACTTCATGTCTTTCAGATACACCAGTAAGAATCTCAGTCAATCGGTTATTACGAGCGACTCCACCTGTCAGAAGAATCTCACTCTTCTTTGTATGTGCAACAGCTCGTTCTGCTACCTCTGCTAGCATTCCAAAAGCTATTTCCTGAACACTGAAGCAAATATCTGGAATTGAAACATTTTCTGAGTGAAGTTTTTTTGCAGCAGTAAGCATCCCAGAATAGCTGAGGTCCATTCCTTTTACCGAATAAGGCAGGTTGTGATAATTCTCACCATCTTTGGCAATAGTTTCGATAATAGGCCCAGCTGGGAATCCCATACCAAGTTCACGGCCGAGAACATCCAGCATATTACCTATCGCTATATCGAGGGTTTCACCGAAAGTCCTGAACCGGCCACCTGCAAACGCAATCACCTGAGTGTTCCCACCGGATACGTATACGGTCACTGGATCATTGAATTTAGATTCTAGACAGCCTATCTCAATGTGGGCAACACAATGATTGACATCAACTAAAGGAATATCGAGTTTGAGGGCCAATGTTCTAGCAATTGTCGCAGTAGTTCTCAGGCTTGGGCCCAACCCTGGTCCTCTTGAAAAGGCGATGATATCAATGTCACGAAATCCAATTCCAGCCTTATTTACAGCTTCACTAATTATTGTTGGTCCGATTTCAGAGTGATGTCTACTGGCTTCACGTGGATGAATCCCTCCCTTATCAGGCTTGAGCATATCCCATTCATTAGAAAGGATCTTACCCTCACTGGTTACTATGCCAACTCCAAACGAATGGGCGGTTCCTTCAATTCCTAGACTAATTGTTGTCATCTTTGGATAACCTGAATTGCTTTGTTCTGGATTCAAAGGGGTATATAATGACCAGTTGACTCTTACGCTTTGACCCAATTGCATAATCAGGCAACAAAGGCTTTATAATGTCCTCAAAAGGCCCACTTTGAGAGGTGTCTTATAGTGCCAGAAAAAATGCCAATCAAAGCTCTCGAGCAACAGCTCAATGATATTGTTTCAGTGAAATTGAAAGACCAGAGGACTTTTCGCGGACACCTAACTCGATGCGATATGTATATGAATCTCACCCTTGCTGATGCTGAAGAACTCGAGGACGACAATATCAAAGCTAAATATGGACAGGTTCTCATAAGGGGCAACAACATCCTGTGGATTCAAATTCCTAAATAGGCATCTGTATTAGTTAACGTTCAATCTCACGACGATAACGTTCAATCAATTCAACTAGTTGTTCTTCACCTTTCTGTTGAGCTTGTTTACGAACTGTCTTGATAAATGTCTGAAGTTGATACTCAAATTTTCCTCTGTTTATGAATGCAAATTCATCCACACGTTGGAGGTCAACTTGTTTTGCATCAATAACTGGTATAAGTGCTTTAATCAATTCATCTTGCGGAAGGTGAGAAAGAGTTGTATCCACAACAACAGCCCGGATTTCGTTGTCAATTAATATTCTCGCAGTCTGTGGGCCTCCACCTGACGCATCTTCAAAAAGGATAATATCGTTCCTCTTCAGCCCAACCTTTTTGGTATATTCTTCAATGCTCTCACGGGTGAAGTGAGGAATGACTTTTACTGCGAGAGTATCACCTCGCATCTCAAGGCGTTTTACTCCTTTGAGTCGTTCAAGATGTTTGCTTAGATCTTCTACCTGCTTTCCAAGTGAGGTGATTTCCTGTTGTGACTTCTTCAGTGCAGATTGATTCTTGGCCACTTCTCGATCACGTTTGACCTTCCAATAATTCTCATTGTTCACAATCTCAAGGCTGTCTGATAGTTCGCTTTCTCTGAATTTTAGATATTCCACAAAACGTTTCAAATCGTTAATTTCGTCTAGAAGCAAGTTGTTGTCAGAGTCCATCTGTTCTACCTTGGTTTGTAACGCATCATACCTCTCTTGTGTCAGTGGTTCTTCTTTGATAGGCAGTTTTTCAGGAATACTCTCTATAATCTCTGCAGACTCGCTTTCTATAATGGCCAATGCCTCATTGATTGAAGTCCCTTTTATCACCAATGCCTTGAGATAATTTCGATCTACAGAAAGTTGTTGTTCGCGAATCATTCTGTCAATCTGCTGAAGTTTTGGAAGAATAGATCTGTAAGCATAGACTGCAGCTGTTAAGGCATCCCGCTCATGAGCATTGCGTGCCCTTTTGTCAGTGCTATATTCTCTAGCAAGTTCTTGTTTATCTACAACTGCAATAGGTTTCTTCGGGGTGAAGACAGGAGCGTTCACTGTACTGGCAATCTTCTCTACAAAATGGGGCACCTGTGGAACATCTGAAGCAACTATTGCAGGGATGCCATTCTCATATACCTCTCGAATCAAATCTGCTCGCGTCAATCCCTTCCTGCTTTTCAATACACGTACTTGACCTTCTAGGGTTAGAAGGCAGTATGCTGCAGTGGTTCCTGGATCAATGCCTAAAATGAAATACCTGGGTTTGATTTGTGTTACATGTTGTGGTTCGAGAGAAAGGAACTCAACTCGCTTACGAACGGGTGAGATGATGATATTGAAATCACCACCACGTTTTCCTTTGATTATGCCATTGATAATCGGGAGAGTTGCATATGTGATAAGTCGGGCACTTGCATAACCAAAGTCAGATGCACGAATGTCAATATCGTAATCGATACCCGCGGCCTTTATCTCTGATTCTATAAAGCGGGTCATTTGTTGAATCTGTGAGTGAACTCTGCGCCTGAATCTATTAGCACTCTGTCCACCACGTCCGGGTTTACGACCCCTAGTCACTTTGATCTCTGTCTGTTCACTAAAGCATTCTAAAGAATGACCAACACCTTTTGCAGTCAACTGTGCAGCAATTCGGGCAGACTCCAGTGGAGTTAGCTTACCACGGGCTATGAGTCCGTGTCGTTTTGCGAGTATCTTGAGGGGTGTTTGGCGTGGTGGAACTCCTGTGACCTGAATAATCCTAGTTTCTGGAGGAATTCTATCTACAAGATGAAAGAGTGACTTTGTATCAGGGACTATCTCAAAGATGTTATCAGTGGAAAACCACTTGGGAACAATATCACGGACCAGTTTAAGAAGTGCTCCTCTTGATATCTCGGGATATTCGTTCAGTATTATTTCATCACGGGTGACAACACAGGCGAACTTGGGTGCTCTCTTTGAACTTGCACTGTGCGATGGTAGTATGTCGAATCCTACAATGATTTCACTATTATCACCCATCTGACTCAACACTTGTCTATAGAGAATCTGGAGAACCTAAGAACCTATTTGTGGATTCAATTTCGTACAAATATGGACTTTTGAACTCCTCAAACAACAAGTATAATAAAGCCACAATTGAGCATTCATGAAGCACTCATTCGAGGTTTTAATATATTGTCTGAAACACTAGAAATTAACAACGACGACGCAGTACGGCGAATTGGACGCGCTCTTTCATCAGGGACTCGGCTAAGAATACTAAAACTTCTCCTTCAAGGGGAGAAAGATGTAACACGAGTGGCACGACACCTCGGTGGAACTGAAGCCAACGCCAGCGCCCAAATTAAAATTCTTTTTGATTCAGGTTTGCTTGAATGTAGATATGAACCGGGTCAGCACGGTCTAAAGAAGATTTCAAAGACCAAAGTGAAGCGAATCATTATTGATTTGGAATAATTGTCCAAATCAGTCAGCTGGAGAGCTAGATTGAGTAACTAAGTGGGCTTTCCAGCGACGTATTCTTTTTAGAATATTATCACGCTCGTCCGGACGGATTGTTTTAGTTCCTCGTGCTTTGAGAAAATTCAGGACTATGTCCATGTCTCTTGCGACTTTTCCTTTGCTAGAATAATCGTCGATGAGGTACTCTCGCGCAGACTGTAAATATTCATAGATTATCTCGGCAGGAGCTTCGCCAGTACGAAGTTCGTGAGAGATAGGATCAAGAACTCGATTCACCTTTGCACTACTTGCTGTATGTTCAACTTCTGCCTCTACAACATCTGTTGGCTTTTCATCACTTACTAGGGGGGGAACTGGCTCCTCTTGGTTCGTAGTGGGTTCAGGGATAGCAGCCGATAGGTCGGCATCATCTAATCCAATGGCCTCTGGAGTTGGGGTCCGGACTTCAGAGAAAAGAGGTAGAACAGCAGGTGTTGGTGATGTTTCAGATGTGTTTTCCGAAACTAGATTCAGACGAGTCCTCAGCTCACGAAGTTGGTCGAAGAGTTCAACGAGCCCCGATTGCATGGAGTCTATGAGTTGTCGTATCTCATTCAATTCATCATTTGACATCTGGAGTAACCCCCTTTTAATCGACGTTTCTGTTCGAAGTGGAACGTCATCTTTCATCTTATCAGGATTGTGGGGAGTAATATCATTTGTCAGTCTTTATCATAGCATCAGTCAGGTTCTTACTTGTGGATTTTGGTTCATACTTCCTTTGACGAATCTTAACGAATGTTGGAACTGAAACTGTTTCACCAACAAAAAGTGCTTCACCAATCTCAAGGGTTGTGATTGCATCAAGAGATGAACGATCGATTCCTTCACTTGATCGACCGATATGATCTAAATCATATGGATTTGTACATCTGAGAATTGCTTGATTGCTGCATTGGCTTAATACCGTAGTAGAAAGTTTCACGGGTCTCTGTGAGATTAGACAGAGAAGTGCATAGAACTTACGACCCTCACGTGCAATTGTTTCGATGCGGCTTTTGGGTAGTGCTAGCTCATGACGGCTTTCAGGACAAAATTGGTGAGCTTCTTCGAGGATTAGCACAAAGGGAGGGATTTTTTCTCTTCTTCTTAAATGTAGAAGCTCGCTGGTCAAGAATGAAACTACAATCTGTTTTTTCTTGAGACTAATGAAGTCACTCAAGTCTATCAATGTGATTTTTCCAGGTCGGACAATGTTCTTGATACTTGGAACAGCTTCTTTCCCAAAGAGGCGTGTTTCATCCAAGTTGACCAACCAACCAGCTAGAGCGTCGCGAGTGTTCTTACTGATAGAGGTGTCATTCCGAATATATTCTACAAGATCACCTAAAGTGTAGCCTTTCTTCATTATCTTCTTTATCTCAGATACTACGCGTCTCAAATCACGAACCTGAATTGAGCTCATACCAGCTACGAGGGAACCTAGTGCTTCGGCTGAAAGCATCTGTACTGGAATCTGGAAATGAGACCCTCTGATGTGTTCTATTTCGAAGTGTCCTGATGGTAATCCAAATTCTTCGGGAGTCAGATCTTTTAGGTAGGTGTACTCACCATGTACATCAACTACGACCACCGAGAGACGCCCTTGTTCTTTTGTACGTACCAACAATTCTTCTAATAGCACAGACACAAAATATGATTTTCCAGCACCGCTCATTGCCAGTATTGCAAGATGTTTCGACAATAGACGATCAACTGACGGAGCAAATTCTAGGTTCTGATACGCAAGACGACCTAGGTGAAGCCCATCCTTCAGGTCTAATTTCAAGAATGCAGCGAGCGTTTCTTCGCCAGCTCGTCGTACTATGGCACCTGGTGACACTGTAAAATATGGTCGAACTGTTCTTCCATTGGCCCAAAGACCTAGAACCCGTGCCATTGCAACTGTGTATTGCCATCGGTCTGTTGGAAATATCGATCGTAATGGTTCACCTCTTGATTGATATTCGCGCACAGCTTCTGCATGTTGATAGTAACGATTTGTACGAACAAGGTCTTGAACTCTAGCAATCACAGTTCCTTCATCAGTCACTACTGATATGAACTCACCACGACGTGCGATAATCTCTTGTGGTCCACCTTCAAGTACGAATGAGAATTCCATAACATTAGGACCCGAGTCTGTGGAAACAACAGTACCAAGACGTGTGCCAGCGGGAAATTCTGTCATTTATTAACCTCCAAATGGGTTTCGTGACCGCCTTTTCTCCAGAGATATGTAGGTAAGTCCAGACAATGCCATGAGTCTGTCGATAACCAATCGCGTTTCATTAACAGTTATCTTTGCTCTAGCATCTGCTTCAAGAATGGGGGTAGGTATTCCATATTCAGGATGCTGAGAAGAAAGTGGAAGTATTGCTGACAATGCTGCATCGATTTTTTGCGTGTCAATATCATCCTCATCATCTGAGAGAAACTCTATCCTCAGAGGTAGGTCATCACGTGCAGTCTTGAGATATGTGACCCAGATTGAAGAAGCCCAACTGAAAATGTCTTCAGAAGGATTGTTTGTAGAGTGTTGTAGCTCTGAAGAATATCGAAATACAAACGAGCGTTCTCCTTCTTCAAGAAAAGTGTCAAGAATATCACAGTCTCTTGAGATTCCGAGCAACCATCTGTAATCGACACCCTGCATCATCTTAAAAATTTCAGGTTTGCGAATAATGTGAGGAAGTATCTCACCCATTGTTGTAGCTACGCGAGTGGACCGACTATCTTTGACTATGCCTACAAGAATACTTTGTTTTTTTCTGGCTTTTGTATAGAGTTGCTTATAGAGAGCAAGTACTTCTTGGAACTTTTCATAAACAATAGACCCGCTTTGAGGTCGGTCTCTGGGATGGTAGAAGAGTGATCCATCAAACAGAATGAGGTATGGTCTAAATTCTTCAAGGACTGATAAAGTCACTCGCAGTTCTGCGGCAATTCGCTCAAGAGACGCTAGCTGGTCTATTTCTACACTTGACAAAGTTAGCATCAATGGTCTGATTTTAAGTTCTGGAAAAGCTTCTGGAAAGAAATCGACTGTTGGTCCTTCTTCCGGACCAAAATGGAATATTACTGCAATACTTTTTGTCAGAATCAAATCCATGGACCTGAAACGTTTTCGTACAAGACCTCCATCAACCCCAACTATTCTAAGGCCAGACAAGGTGGTCGGTTTAATCTTCGTCGTTAATTGCATATCAATAATGTTAGATGCAACAGCGGGAAATTTACTCAAGTCTATCCTTTTCTTTACATTTCGAAGCACCTCTCCAAAACGCGTTTTTGTGACTTCGATATGCTCGATTTCCTCAACTAGTTTTGACAACATCTTATCAAGAGTGCGCTCCACTAGTTTTTCCCTCTCACCTTCTTATATTCAATTGCGGCCCTTATTAGGCCCAAATAAAGGGGATGTGGTTTACCTGGTCGTGATTTGAACTCTGGATGATATTGAACTCCAATCCAGAAAGGATGATCGACATGTTCGATTGCATTGATTATATGTCCAGTTGAGTCATGAGCGGAAACCTTCAAACCCTTTTCGTTCATCTTGTTTAGGTATCGGTCGATTAGGTGGAATCTGTGGCGAAATCTCTCGTGAACTGTTTCGGTTTTGTAAAGCTCATGTAATCGCGTGCCTTTCATGATAACAACATCATGACCTCCAAGACGCATAGTTCCACCCTTGTCATCAATGATTTTCTGTTCATCCAACAAATCAACGACTGGATAAAGACTATCAATATCTACCTCGGTAGTATGTGCTCCTTTCCAACCCATTACTTTCCGAGCAAATGCTACTACAGATAGTTGTGCACCATAACAAATTCCTAGAAGGGGAATCTTGGAATCTAATGTGACATTAGCAGCACATATCATCCCTTCGACACCACGTTCTCCAAAACCCGGAGTAAGAAGAACCCCATCCACATTCGATAAGTCCTCAATAAGACATTCCTCAGTACTTCTCTCCTCTGTTTCAATCCACTTTATCTCAATTTGACAACCAACAGATGCTGCGGCGTGCGATAGAGCCTGGTTGATACTCTTGTATGAATCACCAAGTGTAGTGTACTTACCAGGCATAGCAATCACTACGGTTTCTGATACATTTTCAAAGGACTTAACCATTTTAGTCCAAGTTTCAGTCTTTGACTCTCTCTGCTCTAATCCAAAATGATCTACAAGTATAGTTCCAAGACCTTCTTCCTCGAAAGACAGTGGGAGTTGATAAATTACAGGAATATCTGGATTGGAAATTACTCTCTCTTTAGGAACATTACAAAATAGAGCTATCTTCTCCTTAGCAGGATTTGGAAGACGTTTCTCTGCTCTACATATCATGATGTCGGGTTGGAGACCTAGACTTTGAAGCGTTCTAACACTGTGTTGTGTTGGTTTGGTCTTGAACTCTCCAACTGATTTTATGTAAGGTACAAGTGTGACATGAACTACAGCAGTGTTGTTATGACCCTGTTCACTGACAAGCTGTCTTACTGCTTCAAGAAATGGACTAGCTTCAATATCACCAACAGTACCTCCGATTTCGACCAATAGAATATCAGGTACTGGTTCTTTCTCAACGACTTCCCAGATTCGTTGTTTGATTCTTTCAGTAACGTGAGGAATGATTTGTACAGTCCGACCTAAGAAACCGCCCTTCCGTTCTTCAAGGATGACGGATATGTAGATTTGACCAGATGTAATATTTTGCGAAGGATGAACTTCCATTCCTGTGAATCGTTCATAGGTACCAAAATCTAGGTCAATTTCTGAGATTTCGAACTCAAATTCGGAAACGGGTTTGAATGTCCAAGTCTGGTCTGTCACAAAGACCTCTCCGTGTTCAATTGGATTCAGTGTACCGGGATCAATATTCAAATACGGATCAATCTTGATTATCCGAATGCTATATCCTCGAAACTGGAATAATTTAGCGATAGAAGCTGTAGTTACTCCTTTGCCTATTCCTGAGAGTACACCACCTGTGATGAATACAAAATTAGGTTTCTTTTGACTTGAATTCAAGAACTGCAGCCTCGGATATTATTTTACATCAATGATTGTTGTTCAGTCCAGAACTGCGGCTGTTGTCACGATTGGGGGTATAAATGGTTTGTTCGATATCGGTTCGATTCGATTGATTTCGCGCTCATGAGATAGGTTGAGCAAGAACACTCGCACGCATTGCATTTTGAAAGAGATATTGAAATGCTTCCACGATATTATGTCCTTCTCGCGCAATACTCATAAACACAGGTACTGAAGATGGAATCTTCAGATGTGTTCGAAGTTGGTCCTCCCGTAAGGCCTCAGGTAAATCTTGCTTATTGAGACATACAATAAGCGGGAGCGGTCGTTCCTCCCCTTCGATCATAGACATTAGCTCATTCCAGCTTGCTAGATTCTCATCTTGGAGATGTTCTTGAGAGTCTGCAACAAAAATCACACCATCAGCCCCAACTAGCACAACTTCTCTTGTAGATCTGTAGAAATCTTGCCCCGTAGCAGACCAGACATGAGCATTTATCGTCCATCTGTTACTCAGAGAGAATGGAATCGTACCAAAATCACAGAACATTGTACGTCCCACTGTATTTTCTATGGATGTTAGTTTTTCAGCATAGTCGAGTGTTGAAAATAACCAGCGTATTGATGTCGTTTTTCCACTCATCGCTGGTCCAAAGAAGACGATTTTCAATCCTACTGTACGATTTCCATAGTCAATAATCATGTTCTGTCCTCCGTTCCTACGTTCCCCACATACTATCTACCCAAGCTCCAAGACCAGACAAAGCGCCGCTCTTAACACAGTCAGAGAAATCTTCATGCCACTCTGATCTGATGAATTGAATGAGGGCTGGTAAATCCCCACCATCCCAACCAATGGTTTCATAGAGGTTCCTCTCCGTAAGTGTCGTTGATGCACCAAGTTCTCGGACCAATCGAATTCTTGACAATAGAGTTACTGCTCTACGTGCAGCATGAACATAATTGTTAATCTCTTCCTCGAAAACATCCTGTGTAATCTTATCAGATTCATCATCCAAATTGAGAACTGCAGTCAGGACATGATCTGAAACATTAAGCCCTCGAAGTGATTTTGTAAGGAGACGTCTTATTCTCTCCAATGACTGCTTCTTGCGGATTAATATCTTGTTTACAATCTTCTTCTCAACCTCGAGACTATTGTTTGAATGTCTTACAAGTGAGAACGTTATTGATGACGGTGAACTCACCCTTAGGATTCCGCAGTTCTCTGATTTCTTGAGGATGTGTGCTGTAACATCTTGTAGTGTGTTCTCAGTCACTTGAACTCCAAGAACCGTAAATCCAATTGGTACTGTTAATATCCACCCTGCAAAGTGTGTAATCCTATCCATTGCAAGTCTGAGATTTCCCGAAAGTCCACAAACGACGGTTCTTCTCACCTCGTAGTTATGTTTCTCTTCTTCCCAGACTGAGAGTATCTCAGATTCAGAGGTGAAGTCTCGCCAGAATACCAATTTGTGGCGATGTGGACTTAGTGTAGAAAGACTTTCAGTAATGTCATCTACAAGTTCAATGTCCCCACCAGCCACAATTACTGGCATTCGTTCCAAGATTGAGTTTAATAGGATTGGAAACTGATCACCCATTAACTCTATCAGTCGCATGATTGAATATGTCATGGTTCTCTCCTCGTTAGCATCAAACCGCCATCGGAACTCCCGGACAATAGCAGTTCTTTCAATTCATCTGGGACAGCAGGCTTTACTGCGGCTGCTGACGCTAGAACTCTTCTTATCTCTTCGATATAGTGCTTCAGAAGTAGTCTCATGAGACCAAGCTTCTGACCTTTTCTATTCACCCACAGACTAAATACACCATTTGGAACTGCATAGATAAAATGGCGCGTATCTTCTGTTTCACATAAGACCGTCTGAAGGGGTCTATTCCTCAACGTTCGGACCACTCGTTCTGAGGCATCGTGGAGTGCAAAGGACATTGCAGCGAGTCTATCGTTGGTAAATCCTTCCAACGAGACTCGGACACCTCCACTAAGTGACAAAAATACTGATCCAATATTTGGAATACAGTCATAAACTTGACGAAGTAGTGCTCTAAGACTCAGTGCTTGTGAACGGTCTAGGGAAATCATTGAACGTGATACACCATAAGTTGTATCACGCCCTTCCGCTACTGCAAAACCTTGGAGAACTTGCTTGGTTTCGTCAAGGCTATATGATCGAAGAGGTGGAAACCTTCCATCTCCTTGCTGCCTTAATAAGAAAGAAAGTCGAGATAGACTATCTTTCATTTCAATGAATAATGCGGCAAGGTTCACTCTCGGTGCAGTGGTTACCGTTAGGAAATAGTTAGGGTCATTTGGTAGGGATGCAAGGAAGACCTTAGAAGTATCAGATTCCATTAGAAGATACTTGAAATCCCCATGAATAAGCTTGGCAACACCAAAGATGGCACAAGTCGAAGACGCCACCGCAAAGACTTCGTCCTTACTGAACCATACTCCTGCACTTGCAACAGGAAGCCCATCCTTTTGAATTAAAACAACGTTTTCAACGCCTGTAATGGCTTTAATGTTCTGTAGGGTTTCAGTAATTTCGTCACTCAAGTCCTCAGCCCCGGACAGATTGTTGGGTTCAAAATAGAATCCATCTCGTGACTATATAATCACCACACAGAATTTGAGATGCCGTTCTACATGTGAATCAGGGCTGCATCGGGTACTTCCTGAAAGACTGCACGTGCCGCTTTACCAACTTTTACGCGGTTCTTCTCGAAAGTATAGACTCGAATCACGTCTAGATATACTTTCATCATTTCTGCAATATTTGAATACTCTGAGAGATTGTGAGGAATTCTCTTACCATCAATGATTTCAAAGATATTTATCTCCATTGGGTCAAGCTGGTGGGGATTGTATGGAACCGATGGCAATGTAGGTACATCAACAATAACTTCGTCCTTTTCAACACCTGCAATGGAGGCAATCTCTTCCTGAATGCTTTCACGAACCTTGCTCTTAGTGAGAATCTTGGAAACGAATCTATCCTGAGTGTGAAGTACTTTTTCAAAAGCGGATTTATACAAGACACGCGAATCTAGAAGATTGACCATTCTTGCAGCCTCTTTAGCATCTTCAGACTCAGATGGATCAATGCTCCGTATTCTGGATATCAGTGACATATCATCTAATTCAATGAATTCTTCAGGTGTTGAAAAACTGGTCAATTGTAGTGTGTTATCTGCTGCATTAATTAGCTTGATTAACATCACCTCGACGCTTCGTACAGTCTTGTGATAGTAGACATTGAGGAACATCTCGTATCTAGCTACAAGAAACGATTCTAAAGCTCCTCTTGCAGCGATGTCAAATTGCATCTGATAATCTTTCGAGATTTCAATGCTATCAATTAGACGATGAATATCAACCAATCCATAATTGACTCCACAATAGAACGAGTCTCGAATCAAATAATCCATTTTATCAGAGTCTATCTGACCAGCAACTATCCCAGCGATAATTGAATCCTTCTTAGTCTTTTGACGTCCACGAACAAGATCGCCAATACGCTTCTTTGAGATTCCTTCTGACTCTAACATCTCTCCAAGTTCACTCTTGAGAATTATCCACTCTGTCACATCCTCGTGGTTCATTCCCCGTTTCTCTATCAGTACTTCTTCAAAGACATGGCTGAATGGTCCGTGTCCAATATCATGAAGCAAACCAGCTATTCGTATTTCCTGTAGTTTTTTGTCTCCTAGACCCATTCGATTTAGAAGTCTCTTACCACTTAACCCCGCAAGGTACATCACACCTATACAATGCCCGAATCGAGTGTGTTCCGCTGTTGGATAAACGAAATGTCCACCTGAAAGTTGTTTGATTCTTCGTAGTCTCTGATAGGGTAGTGAGTTGATTATTTTGGCCTCAATATCAGTTAGACCAATAAAGCCATGAATGGGGTCATTGATTTCCATAGAGAATTCCATTGAGCTTCACCATTTTGAACATTTATTACATCTGAGGGTCAAACAATCGTAATTCACGAATCAACTCTTCGGCAGATTCAATCTCTGACACACATAGAGGAATGTGAATGCTGTCTGCAATGCGTACCGCAATAGAATCTATCTCTTTTACTCCTTGTAATATGACTACTGCTGGTTTTATTGCTACAGAAGTGCCAATCTGACTAGCTTTTATTGCAACCATCGGGGATTTACCTGTGGACACATTAGTGAGGATCGCGCCACGTTGCGTTGTTCCACCATATAGCCGAAGCAGTTGTTGAGGAGTGAGACTCACGATTGCTTTTATGCTATCAAGTGCAGTATAACCATAGATGTCTCTATCGAGTAAGTTTCGATGCGTAAGTACTTTGCAGTCAAGATGATCCACAAGCAGCCGAGAGGGAATAGGAACTCCAAACTCGCGACTATCAAGAATTGCATCTGAGGCAATTTCTGGGGTAATCAGCTTTTCAAGTGCCATAGATACTCTTCCTCCATCTGCAGCATCCATCTCTATCAATCCTTCAACAAAACGTTTGATAGTTTCAACACGGGGGGACTTCCTTCTACCACTTTCATAATCACTAATGACTGACGGGGATACACTAAGGTGCTTTGCAAGGTTTTTCTGAGAGATATGAAATCGTTCACGCCAACGACGCATGATTAATCCAGGATCATGTTCTGTGAGACATATCTCGCCAGCCATTGCCTCTGCAAGCCTCCGGAGTGCCTCACTATTGTCCATATTTGGTCTGCCTTCCTGAATCGCTGATAAGAGTTGCGCATACGCCGATTTCAAATTCGTTGACTGCCGACTGATATTGTGGTAGGCGTTTAGAAAATTTGTGCAATACCGAAGAACTCAAAGAGGGAGTTCTGATACTCCGAATTGGGACTTCAGATGTTTTTCATATTTATTGTCGGTACTGCAGGATCAGGTAAATCCTTACTTACGTCTTCATTAGAAAAATGGTTTGTGGGATCGGATCTAAGCGTAACAGTAGTCAATCTTGATCCAGGTGTAGATTCACCTCCGTATACAAGTGATGTTGATATTAGGGAGTATGTCAACTATGGAGAAGTGATGAGCTCTTTTGGTTTGGGTCCTAATGGTGCTCTCGTTGCGTCATTAGATATGGCAATTAGTCATGCCAGTGATTTACGAGATGAGATTATCGATACAGAACGAGACTATGTTCTTGTGGATTGTCCGGGGCAGATGGAGCTCTTTGCGTACCGTAACTCTGGACCATTGATGGTTTCTAGTCTCAAGGGGGATGATCCAGCACTATCTCTGTACCTACTTGACTCGAATATTGCTCGGACCCCGACGGGGTATCTCTCATCAACTCTTCTTGGAATTTCAATCAGCATTCGGTTTGGACTTCCGCAATTGAACGTCTTAAGTAAACCAGATATTTTGACTGAAATCGAGTTGGAAGAGATCGTTGAGTGGGGTGCCGAGATATATACGCTAGAAGAAGCTCTTGATGCATCTGAAGAAGGATTGCGTCGAGAGTATGCAAGGTCAATTCTTGAGATGCTGAGAACTCTTGATACAGCTACTGGCAATGTGCCAGTTTCAGCCAAGGAGATGACTGGAATAGACGTGTTATACGGAGAAATGCAACGTGTCTTTTCAGGCGGCGATAATCTATACGAGTAGGGATGGTTGATTGACCAAGTATTTTGTCTACATATCTGGCGAGCATATTGATGTGGCTCAAGCAGAGGTCAATGCATTAGTTCGTTTATTGAAATTAGATGAAATATCATGGAGAGATCGTATCGGATTGATTGATAGTCCATCTAATCCAGTCCCATTTTTGCTTGAGAGGGCTGCATTGGTTAAAGAGGCCGGAATTGTCTATACTGAAACGTCAGACCAAGGTGCTTTGGAAACTACCCTGTCTGAAAATGTTTTGAAAAACTCAATTAGATCCACCGAAACATACTCTGTGAGAACAATATCAGTATCTAAGAAGAATAAGTTCAGAGATAGACAAGAAATCGAGTCAAGATTGGGTGCCCACATCAAAAAAGTCACACATGCTGGTGTGTCTCTTGATAATCCTCAATCACGAATTCTTGTTTTTCTATTTCCAGACTCGGTCTTGGTATGTAAATCATATGCATCACAGCTTCGTCCTCGTCTTCGGAATCGTAATCCAGGTCGAAAACCATTCTTTCACCCTAGTATGATGAACGCTACTCTCGCCAGAGTGATGTGTAATCTTGCTGGTGTTATGCCTGGCGAGATAATACTCGACCCGTTCTGTGGGGGGGGAGGGATTCTGTGCGAGGCTTCATTGTTAGGTGCTAAGACTGTAGGTATTGATTTGAATTGGCGTTTACTCAGTGGAGGCGTAGAAAACCTAGCCGAAATTGGAAACAATCATACTTTCATTCAGGGAGATGTTCGGAATATTCCAATCCGGGAGTGTGATTGTATTGTAACTGATCCACCATATGGAAGAGCTAGTTCAACAAGAGGTGCCCATGCTGTTCACCTTGTTGAGAGCCTTTTGGGAAATATTGATTCAATTCTCCGTAGGCGTAATGAAAGCCTGTGTATTTGTGGAAGTAGCAAGATGAACATTCAGAATCTGGTGAGAAACAGTGGTCTTGTAGTTGGTCAAATGCTTCGTATCAAAGTGCACACCGGACTTGTCAGAGAAATACTGACTGTGGGGTTCTAATTGATAATCCGGCCTTTTTTGGTTGGAGGTGTGAACCAGTGAAGGAATTCCTCAAATTGTGATTCTTCCTCGAAAATAAGACCAATCTCGATGGTTCCTAAAGGTGGTAAATCGGTACTATCATCAATAATTCTTAATTTTCCAACTAATGCGGCTTGTTTGTCAAAGTGAATCTGTGTCGATGTATTGTTCCAATTCGACAACAATCGCTTACGAGCTGCATTGATAATTCTTAATTCGTGAATCGTTTGACGCACAAGATTCAGTGATTCTTGCTTCGAATCAGTGAGAACGAGTTCTGTTATCTCACCGTGATTCTCGGAAGTGAATGTTTGGAGTCCGATGATATTTTCAAGAGCTCTCTTTACTTTGAGAGCATCTTCCGTTGGATTTACTGTACATCTAATGAGAATATCCATCTTGGACCATCCTCTTGACGAGCTCCGCTGATTGATGTTGGAATTCTTTGAGTGTGCCATTATTGATGACCATTATGTCACTTAGTGCTATCACGCCCCCTACACCTACAGATATCTCTCGAATATCACGCTCTCTAAACATTTCCCAACTCGGCGGCGCGTCATCACGATTGCGTTCTCTAAGACGGGTGTATCTTTCTCTTGGGGATGTGTGAACACAGACAATGACAACTTCATCAGCATAGTCATCAAAGACATCAATTTCCGCTATGCTCTTGCACCCATCGATAACTACTGCGTCTGTTGTTAATCCCTTCAATTCGTCTACACAGAATGATGCAACAGCTCCAGGACCATCTTTCTCTCTCAATTCCAGCATAACATTCTTAGTGTTCTCTGGGTTTGGATCAAGACCTCGTTTTTTTGTTTCTTCTCGAATCACATCACCCATTACAATTATCGGAATTCCAGCATTATGAAATGCTGAAGCAAATCCACTTTTTCCTGCACCCGGCATTCCAGTCACGATTATTAACTTCATTTATTTTCATCTCTGATTAGACTGTATAATCAGGTGTGTCCTTGGTTTTGATCGTGTTCAATACACGACGAACAATATCCTTTGATATTGACGAAGAACCTTCGGATATCGCTAGATGCAAAGATTCTTTCAGAATCCGGTCTCGGAGATCTCGACCAGATAAGCCTTCGGTTCTATCAACAATATCTTGTAGGTCAGCTTCTAGTTTAAGAGGTAAACGTTTGGTGTATAGTTTCAAGATTTCTAGCCGTTCTTTTGGTGTTGGTAACGAGAACTCAAATACAGTATCGAAACGGGTCTGAATTGCTGGATCTATCAAGGGGAGTGCATTAGTTGCAGCAATAACTACGACTCCAGATTCCTCAGTGGTCTGGTCTAACTCTCCTAGCAATGCGGTCACAACTTCTGAAACGTCACCACGTATTGATTGATAAGAACGGGCAAGACCGATTGCATCCAGCTCATCAATGAAGATTATGCTTGGTGCATGCTTTCGAGCATCATCAAACAGGGATGTAATTCGCCTCCCTCCATCACCTACATGAACACCAATAAGATCTGATGCTCTTGCAAGAAAGATTCTTGCATCAGCCTCACTAGCCACAGCTCTTGCAGTTAGTGTTTTGCCTGTCCCCGGTGGACCGTGGAAAAGTATTGCTCGTGGAGCCCATTCTCCAAACTGAGCAGGATGGCGGAGATATTCCAGTATCAATCTACACTTTTGTTTCATGGGTTCGTGTCCGATCACATCTTCAAGCGTAATCAAACGTTGTGGAGAAACGGTTTCAGAATCAGAGATAGAGCTAAGCTGAATCTGCGTATTCTCTGTAATCACAGAGTGTTCAGGATGTACTTCCACTATTTCAAATGCATAATCCGGCATAATATATCGATCAAACAGAAACGCACCTAAATGAACTGAACTTCCCATCCATTGCTCACGTGCGTAATCTGAGAATATTTTTTCATTATCAATTTCAAGACCTGTAGGTTTGGGGTCTCCTCTCAGTCTGAAAGGAAATCCGATAGCCTTCAATACGATAAGATTAGCCTCTGGAACCTCAATTCCACGTTTCAATGATTTCTTCTTGGTGGTTTCTCGAGTGTGTGATGGAATATCTACGCTAGATTTCTTACGCTTCGTCAACTTATTGATTGTCACCACGACTTCGTTTTGTGATTGTCCTTTAAGAATTCCCTTAGAACCATTAATCGTTATGATAATATTGATGTATATGTATTGTAACTTGTTGAGATGGTAAGTGTGAATAACCTTGTCAGAGCTTTTCTAAGCATCGATATCGATGATCAAGCGTTATTGTCCCGCGTGTCACAAGTCCAGCAAAGGCTAGACCCACAAGCTGCTAAAATGAAACTTGTGGAGATTAATAACATTCATTTCACATTACGATTCTTCGGTGATACTCCAATCACAAGAATCAATCAAATCAGGGATCAACTCGAAAAGATTGAGATTGAACCTTTTGAAATAGTAATTGCTGGAGTGGGAGCTTTCCCTAACAATCGAAGACCGAGAGTTGTTTGGATTGGCGTGACCAATAATGGACAACAAGTTCAAGATTTGAAGCTTGAAATTGATTCGTTGCTGAATGACATTGGTTATCTGCCTGAGAGAAGAAAATATACTCCTCATGCAACAATAGCGCGAGTACGACATGTCAAAGATTCTGGAAAGATTGTTGATAATCTTGAAGAGATTGCCAACGAAACAATAGGTTCTATGACCATTTCAGGTTTCAACATGATGAAAAGCACCTTGATGCCCACTGGACCAGTTTATGACATATTGTGGAATATTCAATAAGTGATGGTGGGCCGGGGGAGACTTGAACTCCCGGTCTCTTGCATTCTGTGACTTGAGGTTTGACTTCCTCAGTCGCCCCAAGCAAGAATCATACCAAGCTAGACTACCGACCCGTGATTAATTGCCGTAACTCAAACTAAAGATAAACATTGCCACTCTTAGAACGCGTGTTCCAATTACGTCTGAGGATTAATTGAGTACGACTTTAAACTTATCAGTATCTTCCTCGCAATAGATAGTCAATGACCGATTTGGTATATCATGATGAATTTGTTGAACATGTAATGTCTCCAGGACATCCGGAAAATCCAGACCGGTTGAGAAGTGCTATGAAGTCCTTTACAACCGCAGGTCTTTTAGAAAGTCTACAGGTGAATCTCCTAACACCCCAGAAAGCTTCGTTGGATAAGATATATCCAATTCATGATGAGACTTACTTGGAAGGCATAAGAGAGAAATCAGAGAAAGGGGGTGGCTTCTATACAATGGATACAGCAGTCAATGCACACACCTATGATGCAGCACTTCTAGCTGCAGGAGGTGGAATTGAGGCTGTAGATAGAATTATGCATAGCGATTCGAACAATGCATTTGTATTATGTAGACCTCCGGGACATCACGCTGAATACAAACGAGCCTTTGGATTTTGTTTTATCAACAATATAGCAGTAGCTGCAGAACATCTATTGAACGAGTATAATATGCAACGGATCATGATAGTTGATTATGATGCACATCATGGAAATGGTACACAGAGTACATTCTATTCATCTAACAATGTACTATATATGGGACTACATCAAGATGGAAGATCACTCTTCCCAGGTTCAGGATTTCCAGATGAAATCGGCGAAGGTGTTGGAAAGGGGTATACTGTCAATCTTGCAATGTACCCGGGTGCAGGGGATGTTTCCTATGAACTCGTATTTGACGGTGTGCTGGATCCCCTCTTTGAGTCATATAAACCCGAATTCATACTTGTTTCAGTAGGATATGATGGACATTTCAAAGACCCGTTGACTTCACTTGGTCTCACAACCTCAGGTTTTGCGATGATGAACTCACGATTGAACCAACTGGCTAAATCGTACACAGATGGAAAAATAACCTGTTTTTTGGAAGGTGGGTATAATCTTGAAGTGATGGGTATGTGCTCTCTGAACCTCCTTCAAGAATTGTCAGGATTAGAAGTTTCAGTGTTTGATGATAGCCACACTGAGAGCGAAACATGCACACAATACACAGAAGAACTGATTGAGAGAGTTGTTCAAGATTCTCCTTTATTTTAACATCGTTAGTTTCCAAAATCTTCTAACAATGTCTGTACAGAATCAGCATCATCTTCTATTTGATGTTCTTCCTCTATTCGAGTTCTAGTTTTTACATCGATGCCCAACTGTTTCTTGATGGATTCTGCAATCGAAGAGCCTATAGTAGGTATTCTCGCCAATTCGTCTATGGGAACCTTATACAAGTCGGCAAGGTTTGTAAAACCGTGATTGTGAAGCATTCGACCTCTAATGCGACCAACGCCTCTAAGACTCACAAGTTCAAGGATATTGGTTCGCACTCCATAACGAAGCCTGGATTTTAAATTGTGGAGTGGTGCAATATGAGTGGGGGCGTCAACTATTCGTGCAATCTCCGATGCGGCGTATGTCAGCCATTCTGCAGATCGTACAAATCTGTGTACATCGCCCATTCCGACGTTATATTGCTCTGTTATGTTATTATCAGTCTTTTCGGAAATCCAGTCATGAAGAATGGATGCTGTCTTGAGCTGTGCCAAAAAGTCTGAATATGCACGAGGTCCTTCTTCTTCCACCGGTGGTTCAACCATGAGCTCGTTGAGTTGATTATGAAGTAGAGTAGAGTATTCCTCAGTTTCCGCTTGGGTCACATATGTAACTGGTTGATCAGGCGTATAGCAAATGAGATGCAAGAAACCTAACGTACTGTGTTTGTTTGTTTCTGTTAATACATCTCGAAGAAGAATTGCAGTGTAGGGATCAATATAGAGTCGGGATGCTCTCTTGCCTAGAGGTGTAGCTGAAAACATATTCGACGATGAGGTTTTAATGAGACCACCACTCTCAAGGAACCCTAAGGCGCTTGAGATATGATGATCCATTTCCAGTTGCCCATTTTGATGCGAGAAGAATGTACCAGCGATCAGCGAGTCTATTTCCTCACGATTTTGCGTCATCTCCGAAGCAATTGAGGCTAGTAGATGAGACCTAACCGCACGTGGCGATGCAAGTTTAGAGGTGATTTCCTCGGGTTCAGATAATGTATAATTGTCAATTAGAAAATCATGTTCAGGTTCAGTTCGTGCAAAAAGTACTGCTTCTCCATAGTCATCGTATTTGGGTCGTCCAGCACGACCTGCCATTTGTTTGTATTCCAAAACCGGTATGGCGTAACTACCCTGATCTTGGTCGAATCGACGATAATCCCGAATGATGACCCGTCTTGCTGGTAAGTTCACCCCTGCAGCAAGGGTTGGTGTTGCAACAATTACCTTCAATAAGTTGGCTTTGAAATAATCCTCCACAAGCGCACGTTCTTTGTTATCAAGACCTGCATGATGGAATGCTGCACCATTGGCCACTAATCGAGCTAAAGTTTTGGAGGCTTCAGGTGCTGATGGAGATGAAGCGATTTTCTTAGCTCCTTTTGCTAAGAGATGTATTGCATCTTCTGTGATGTAGCGACGCAAAGATGATGCAAGTTTCTTCGCTACTGCAACGGTTGAACGACGGCTGGATACGAAAATGAGAACCTGTCCATGATCGTCAAGGGTATCACAGGTAATATCGGCTAATTCCATCTTTCGTTCTCTTTTGATATCTCTAGATTTAATTCTTCCATTTTGGAAGAAATCGATTTTACCATCTAGATAGACTCCTTCACTCAGGGGTACCGGTCTCCAAGTACTTTTCACCATTTCAGCTTTGAGCCATTCAGCAATTTGATCTGCATTCGAGATTGTAGCACTCAGAGCAATAATTTGTATATTTTCGACGATTTGCATTAGTTTAGCTAACACCATCTCAAGGGTCGGTCCTCGTTTTATGTCATTGATGAGATGAACCTCATCAGCAACAACAATCCCTACATTGTTAATCCACTCAGTCTTATGGCGGACTAGAGAATCGGCTCGCTCGGTTGTCACTACAACAATGTCAGCATCTTTCAGGTTTCTTCCAGGTGAATCGTAATCCCCTACAGACATAGCGGTGGTTATTCCTAGTTCCTCGTACTTTTTGAATTCAGTATACTTTTCACGTGCAAGTGATTTTAATGGCACAAGATATAGTGCCTTTCCGCGTCCATCAAGAATAGCTTTGAGCATGCAGATTTCTGCGACTAACGTTTTTCCAGAGCTTGTGGGGATTGCTAATACAAGGTTTTTTCCGCTGAGAACCCCCGTTTTAAACGCCATCTCCTGTGGTTCAAAGAGCTCTGAAATCCCATGTGTCTGAAGATGTGCGATTATTTTCTTATTGATTTGCAACTCTTCCAATCGAATTTTACCCATCTCCACCGAGATTATTACTAGTGTCGTGTTTAGCTCTGGGAGTGTCTGATTTTACCCTCTCGTGGACTATATAGTATCCCGTCGTTGAGTAGTTTCTCAATGACCTTTTCAGCTCTTTCACGTGATAGACCCATTGAAACAGTTCTCTGTATCAAAGCATCTATGTTCGCTGTTGAAGTTCCCTCCGCCTCCATATCTCGTAGTGCTTTGATGATGATATCAGACGAGCTTCTCTGTTCAGCGCTCATTTTGGACACTTGACGATCGATGTCAATTCTACCAGTTATTCTATCCATTGCTACCATCCGCAATGATTCTTCCATCAAGCGAACTGCCGCTCGGGCATCTTCTTTGTTGACTTTAGATCGAAGTGCCATTCTGGCTCTTGCCTCCGCAAGTCTAACAAGTGATTCAAGTTGCCGAGCAGTGATAGGAATTGCTCCTCCGCCCTCAGCGCTTTTTCTTAGGTCGACATAGAAATTCTCAATGACCTCTGCTGCTTCCGGAGTAAGTTGGGGAGATACGTTAAGATTTGCATATCCAATGTATTTCTTCAGAAAGTCGGGGGAGATAGGTGATATGCCACTTTGATCCGGAGGTTTCTTCATCTGGTGCATGTCTAGAATAAATTTTGCTAGTTCACGGTCTTGTTCAACATTCACAGTATCGACCATGATCCAAATCAGGTCAAATCGTGATAAGATTGTAAATGGCAGTCTTATGTTTTCTTGAAGAGTAAGCGAATCTTCATAACGACCCAAGGTTGGATTTGCAGCTGCGAGAATTGAGGTTCTTGCATTGAGTGTAGCTACAATACCTGCTTTTGCAATACTGACTGTGTGTTGTTCCATTGCTTCATGTATAGCAGTCCGGTCATTGGGGTCCATCTTATCAAACTCGTCAATACAAGCTATTCCTTGATCTGCTAAGACTAAAGCTCCAGCCTCAAGGGTCATTGCGCTAGAATCTGTGTCATGAACAACTGCTGCAGTAAGTCCAGCAGCGGTTGTTCCTTTTCCTGATGTATACAGTCCTCGAGTGGCAAGTACGGATACGAACTTGAGTATCTGGCTCTTACCAGTTCCAGGATCTCCAATCATCAATATGTTTGATTTACCCCTTAAACGAGTTCCATCAGATAGTAACTTTGGTACTCCACCAAAGATTAGAAGGGCAATAGATTCTTTGATATCTTCATGTCCTTGGATTGAGGGTGCGATAGATGCATGAATTCTTTCGTAAACTTGTGGATGTTGAGACAATTCTTCGATACGTTTCACATCTTCTTCTGATATCTGAATCTGTTCATGCTCTTTATCAGATATCTCAACACCGTTTGCCTCGATGAATATGTTGAATGTGGCTAACCTACCACCTCTTCTTGAGAAATCAGGAGATGTCTGTAATACTCCAGTGACTTTAACCAAATCTCCAGGTCTGGATATGTCAACGATATCACCTTCTAAAATGACATCGACTGATCGGGGCATCTGCCCAGGAGGTAGTTCTTCTGGTGATTCTTGTATTCTGACCTTCTGCCAGTCCTTGAATTGTGATTTCTGAGGGATTAGTCGTATCGGAGTCTTTTTTGTGCAAACCGGACATAGCGCAGGTTCAGTATACTTTCCTTCATCTTGATCTTGAGGGATTTCTGCATGACAAATTCGACACAGAAAAATAGCTTTTACTAGTAGAGGTTTGACTTCACTGGCACGCATCATAATTCCGCTGATGTGAATCAACTTTCCAATATGACGCGAACGAATTGTACGAAGCGGGACGTGATCTGGATACCCAGTGAAACGGGTTTTTATGACACTAATATCAGCAAGACTATTGATATAATCGGGATCTTCGACTCTTAGCACAGAAAGCAAAGCCCCGTTGACCATTTCGAGGAATCTTTTTGGGTCTTCAGCTGCGAGGGCTATGAACACATTATCGAAGCTTGATAGATCCTGAAAATCTACAGTTATTGAAATTTCATCATTAATAGACATCTGTTGAACTCGAGTCCAATAGGTAGAGATTCCATGTTCGTCTTTGTAGGTTCTTAGAAACTCTTCAAACCTTTCCTGTTCATCATAACCAGACATCTTTCTCAACCTCGATGACATTCTTTCTGTATTCGATTTTTAGTTCTTCGGGATTTGTATTTAAGGACACTAATACTCACAGCCTATTTCAAGATGTTTTGGCGCCATCCAGACAAGAGATCGATTAGTTCCTCACACAGCCAACGCTCTTCATAAGCCATCAGTTTTCGTTTTTCTTGATACCCCCCTGATTTCGCAACACGGAGAATCTTCGATAATCTGGTTTCGACCAGAAATGGAACCATGCGCTGTAGTTTCTCGATTTCTTCATATTTTCGTGGGTCTATAGATGTCTTATCACTTTGTAGACGAATTAACTTCCTCCCAAAAGCTGTGTAAAGAAATGGTTGAAACGTCTGCAATTTGTGTGGTTGTTTCTCTTCTTCACGATATAGGTTCTGAAGACGTCGTACAGAGTCATACGCATCTTCTGGAGAAAGATCAACTATTCCGCGATTTAGAAGTCGCTCAATCACCCAATTAGGCAGATTTGCTCTGTCATCTTTATTGAAGGGACCTAATTTCTTCCCATTCACATTTATCTCAGGGAGAGATTTCTGGAAAATACATTCCCGAATCTCATTGAGAAATAGCATATCAAATTGCTTCATCACATCTTTTGCTTCACTGCACAGCTTCATGACTTCCCACACTTTATTCTATGTTATCGGAGATAAAGCCCTTGCTCTTTGATAACGAAACATAGTGATTAAATCAGCATTTAGATTATATCGGATTGGTCAGAGAATCTTTTAAGGTGTCATGAAAGAGTCGAAGCAGATTCTGGCTGTAAAACTGAAACATCTACAAGATATGGAAGGAACTTCAATGGATCTGGATTTATGGACTGAAAAATACCGACCACCTTCATTGAGTGGAATCATTGGTCAAGAATCAGTGATTGACAGCTTGAAGAAATTCGTTGAGAATAAGGTGGTGCCACACTGTCTTTTTACAGGACCACCAGGGACTAGTAAAACTACAGCGGCAATGGCAATGGCGAGAGACTTCTTTGGTGATTCCTTTGAACGAAACTTCATGGAACTTAACGCCAGTGACGAAAGAGGAATAGACGTTGTGAGAAATCAAATTAAGAATTTTGCACGAACAATGCCTTCAGGAAACGCACCGTTCAAGATACTAGTTCTTGATGAAGCCGATCATCTTACATCGGACGCACAGCATGCTCTTCGACGAACCATGGAATCGTACGCAGCCTCATGTAGAATGGTGTTAATCTGTAACTATTCGAGTAGGATTATTCCTCCAATTCAATCAAGATGTGCTATTTTCCGTTTCTCAAAACTAAGTGAAGATGATATTTCAGGTAGGCTCAAGTTTGTTGCAAAGAAAGAGAATGTTGATCTTGCACCAACAGGTATCGAGGCTATTCTATATCTTACGGAAGGTGATATGAGAGCGGCACTAAACCTCCTTCAGGCTGCATCATCTACAGGGGAAAAAGTGACAGATGAAGTTGTGTATTCAATTTCAGGGAGAGCAAATCCTGAGAGTGTACGACAGATGCTGATTGATGCACATAAGGGTCGATATGTCGATTCTCTCGATAGTCTTAGAGATCTTATTTACCGGCAAGGTGTTTCACCTATTGACCTAGTGAAACAGATGCATCGTGAAGTTGATAGTCTCGGTCTTGAACCTCACAAAAGGATGGTCATTTTGGAACATACAGCAGAGATTGAGTTTCGTGTGGGTGAGGGTGCAAATGGAGAAATTCAGTTGGCATCACTTCTGGCACGTATTGGAACTGGTAGTGATTCTGTTGAATGATAATCTACCTTGGTCTGAGAAGCATCGTCCTAAAAGTCTCAGTGAGCTAGTAGGAAATCCCGAAACAATCAAGGCATTAAAGGCTTGGATTGATTCATGGATGTTAGGAAAACCAAGTAAGAGCGCAGCCCTTCTAATTGGTCCTCCTGGAACAGGAAAAACTGCATCAGTAGGCGCAATCTCAAATGATTTGGATATGGAATTAGTTGAGTTTAATTCCAGCGATAAGAGGAATAAGGATAGTATCGAAACTTTAGTGTGGCGAGCTGCGTCCCAAATGACTCTAGATGGACGAGATAGGATCATACTCCTAGATGAGGTTGATGGTCTTTCAGGTACTAGTGACAGAGGGGGAGTAGGTGCAATCCTGAAAGTAATCAGAGATGCCGTACATCCAATTGTAATGACCGCAAATGATCCTAATAGTCCCCGACTCAAAGACTTATTGAAGGTGTGCCAAGTCTTCAATTTTGGATTAATTGAAAGCGATGATATGACAACTGTATTGAGGTATATTCTATCAGAGAACCAAGAAAATGTGTCTGAAGATATTCTTGAAGAGATTATCGAGAATGCAGAAGGAGACCTTAGAGCAGCAGTTTCGGACTTGGAGTCACAGGTACGAGGTGGTTCATCATCGCAAACTATTACAACATCTAGAGATATTCGAAGAGGGACAGAAGAAACTTTGAGGCATCTATTTGCTACAAATGATTCTAAGATGGCAAGGAGAATACTATCTGAATCAGAACTTCCCCACGACTCGCTGATCTTATGGCTTGAAGAAAATCTTCATCTTCATCTTCTAACCCCAAAAGAGCTGAACGATGGATTTGAAGGACTTTCTCTTGCTGATGTATCGCTAGGTAGAATCATGAGAAACCAGAATTGGAAACTTCTTGCTTATGTCTATGATTTCTTTGCAACAGGAGTAGCAATGAGCAGGACTAAAACCCCTTTTCGAAGAGTTGTATATTCTCAGCCGACATGGCCCTTACTTGTTTGGCAGGGTAACAGAAAGCGGGACAAACAATCTAAAGTCCGATCTTCTCTTGCTTCTCTTACAGGAGTATCAAAAAGACGTGTTCAACAGACCCATCTAGACACCATTCAAAAGATTATCGAGATTAATCCTAAGGTTCTGAAGAATTTCGCCGCTTGGTTGAGGGTCGAAAAGTCAGCCTTGGTTCGGAAAAGAAATCGATGACATTTCTTAGGGTCTTTGTTGAATGCTTATGGTACTCGAATCTTTCGTGTAGATGAGCCATAATCCTCCGAATGGCGTATTTACTGATCTTTAGTTTGAACGGAATTGCAGTTTCAATCAGAATTAGGTTCTCTGGGGGAGCTGGTCGGATTCCATTGGGAATTCTAATGCGTCCAGAAAGTATGTCATTGATTACATCAAGTCCGATTTTTCCTCTTCCTACATCAGTAAGTAGAGTAACAATCTTCCTTACTAATTTCCAAAGAAAACGAGTTCCGAAGAAATCTAGAAAGAATACTTCATGAGCATCTTGGAGGGATATATTTAGAATCGTGGTTAGAGTGTTACGCCCTGCGTCTGGTTTTGATAAGTGACTGAAATCATTAGAACCAATCAGAATGTTAATAGCTTTCTTGACCAGCGTAGAATCAACATCATTCCAAAATTCAGTTAGATAGTATCTATAATGGCGCATCAATACACTGTATCGGGGTTTGAAGTCAACGGGAGCTTTTACAGACGCCCACAATTGAATATCTTCTGGAAGGTGTTTGTTTATCTTATCAACGTCAATTGGTTTACTCGTAGTCAGCATTACTAGTTGTCCAATGCTGTGAACGCCTCGGTCGGTTCTTCCTGAAAGTTGAACTGTTTGGGGTGAATGTGTTTCACCGGTCCAACTGTTTAAAGCATCAATTAGTTTTCCTTGAACAGTATCGAAACCAAGTTGGTATTGTGAACCATAATATAGGTCGCCAAGATAGAACAGACGCGCTAAATAGTCCGTCATATCACGAAACCCCCATTATGAGTCCCATAAATTGAACAGACTCCGGAGAGACCGTGCTCTTAGGTCTTCGATCTTGTATCGGTAGATTTTGATTCTTGATCCATATGTCTTCTCTTCAATTAGGCCAGATCTGATCAACACTTTAAGATGTGATTTTGTTGAACTGTGGTTGAGGTTCACTTTTCTACAGAGCTCAGAGATAGGTAGCTCACTATGATCAGCTCCAGCTAGTGTCTTGAGTATCTTGATTCTGCCTCTTGATGAGAATATATCCTCAATGGCAACTTTAGATGAGCTTTCATCGTCCATCTATTTTCTCACAACCTCCTTGGAGGTATCGAGTAACCCTGAGAGGAACTGTTCTAACATCTCAGCTGGAACATCAGAGAACCCGATTAGAGTAGTCTGACCTCTCTGACCTGTGCTTGATTTCTTTGCATCTATTATCCCATGAGAATGAAGATCTTGGACCCATTCCCAAATCTGGGTATGTGCTCGTGGTTCTTCATAATATTCTTCACATATTAAGCGATACATTTCTTCAACTTCGCCCATTGTGACATACGCACTACGAATATCCCTAAGTTGCCTTGCTACTGCCAACAACAAAAGTTGATGTTGCATAGGCAGTGATGCAAAAATCTCCTTTCTAAGCTCAGGATGAGTGTCAGCTTTAGCACGACGTGCATAATCGGGTATTACAACATTTGCTTGGTCACTATCAGCACTTTTTCCAGCACGCCATAGGAGCTCAATTGCATAGCGTGCATCACCATGCCCAGATGCAATATCACAGATAACTTGGATTGTTTCATCCATAACAGTCTTTTTCTCAAAGGCCATATCTACACGGTCTCGTAGAATGTCTGAAAGTGCATCATGATTGTACCTTGAAAATCGTAGAACATTACGTTGGAGTGTACTGAGTGTGCTAGCATCAAGAATTTTTTCATCAAGGGGAATTTCACGACCTATTCCGATGATTGAGAGACGCTGTGTTGCATTCAACCTATCATCCATTATCCTAGTTAGGTCATAGAGTATGTCAGCGCCTCTTTGTTTGATGAAATAATCAAGTTCGTCAAGAATCAACAAGAGGTATCGATCCTCTTCATCGAGGACTTCAACTAGCATTTGAAGAAGCTCATCAGGGGAATGTCCACGTCTGGGAAATTTTGGTACGAATTCTCTTAACGCTCGAAGGAATACAAGGTATGCTGTCTTGTTAACACGACAGTTAATGTGAATACTGTGAAGCCTGATATTACGCCTCTTTGCAGCTTGAATCATCTGTTCAGAGAAGCGTTTTACAACCGCAGTCTTTCCAGTTCCCACAGGACCTTCAATGATGAATTTGTGGCTTGTTTGACCTGGGGAGCTGATTAAAGTCTTAAAGCTCTGAACAAGAGCCCTGATTTCATTTTGTCTGTGAGGAAGACTCTCTGGTACATAGTCGATAGATAAGAACTGTTCTGATTTGAATACGCTACGTCTACTGAGTTCATCTTCAACATAGTCGTGAGGCATGACAGTCGAGAAACAGCTCTGTTTATGCACCTTAAAAGGATTTTCGGAGTGTACGCTTAAATGGATAATCAAAGGGGAGGTTGCCGAAAGTAATGGCGAGCTCCTAACTCAAGATCCATATCATCGTCATTTCTGACTCATTGGGGTCATAGCAATCATCACTCGCCAATATTATAATTGTCTATCTTCCCTTAAATCTAACGAAAAGTATTGGTGCGACCACCGGGATTTGAACCCGGCTTGGAAGCTTGGGAAGCTTCAGTCCTAACCAGACTAGACCACGGTCGCTGCGCAACCCATCCGAGTTATATTTGATAAAAGACTATCGGCATATGGATAACAATTATGATGTTTACAAGACACTGTCAAAAGAGTATACTTATCTTGAACAGAGTTGCCAACGCCAGTCCGGAGACCTGAATCATGACGATGTCTATCGAATTTTGGCAAGGAAATCAGGCATGTGCTGAAGCCGCTATTGCCACAGGATGTAGATTTTTTGCAGGTTATCCAATCACTCCAGCTTCTGAAATAGCAGAAATTATGTCGCATGAACTCCCTAAAGTTGATGGAGTATTCCTTCAGATGGAGGATGAGATTGCTGCAGTTTCTGCTGTTATCGGTAGCTCTTGGGGAGGAAAACTGTCTATGACAGCAACCTCAGGCCCCGGTTTTAGTCTCATGCAGGAAAATCTTGGGTATGCAGTAATGACAGAAACTCCTTGTGTTATTGTAAATGTCCAACGGGCTGGTCCTAGTACTGGACAAGCAACCAAAGCGGCTCAGGGTGATTTCATGCAAGCACGATGGGGATCACATGGTGATTATGAAAGTGTGGTTCTCGCACCGAATTCTGCACAGGAAACATACGAGTTGACAATCAAAGCCTTTGCACTCTCCGAGAATCTTAGACATCCAGTGATTCTTCTCTCTGATGAAATTGTCGCACATTCACGTGAGAAAGTTGTAGTTGACCGTTCTAATGATGTCACTGTGAAAAGGCAATTTACTATCACAGGAAATCAACCGTATGGAGATGTTGACGATGAGGGTCATGCATTGATGCCTAGATTCGGAGATGGTCATGATCTACTTGTGACGGGGTCCACTCATAACAATCAAGGTTTTCGAAAAACTGCAGACCCAAAAGTTCATGATTTGCTTATCAGAAGATTATCTAAGAAGATTTGTGATGCACAGGAATATATCGAGGACTATCTCTTTTCAGGACATGATACAGCTGAGTGGGGAATTGTATCATTCGGTTCAACATCTAGATCAGTTGAAGAGCTTATAGCAACCAGTTCGGGGTCAAGACTAAGATCTATGAGGTTGAGAACACTTTGGCCGTTTCCTGAAGAAGCAGTTAGAAAGTTCGCTGAAACTGTTAATCAGATTCTGGTTCCCGAACTGAACCTTGGACAATTATCAAGAGAAGTTGAACGAGCTGTAAAAGGGTCAGTTGAGATTATACCACTACGAAAAATTGGAGGAGGGCTCATGATTGAACCTGATGAGCTTCTTCAGGCTATGACCACATCTTAATCTCCCCCGTTACTCATCACAATCACGATTGAAATATCTGTTTTCATCCAGACTTGGACAACCAATGTTTGGTAGATATTATGAAAGTAGTCACTTTCCACTCGAAATGAGATATTGTGAAGACCATGAGAAAGCCACAGAGGTAGTGAAATAGAATGTACAATATTTGAATTGACGTAATTGATGACTGTGAAAGGTATGACCTCATTGTCGTAAAATACGAAAATGTCAATAAAATCAATCGTTTCAGTGTTATCATCGAGGAGTGTGAGGGTGAAGTTTAGTGATTCTCTATAGAATGCTGAGTTGATTGATATATTTAGATTCATTATTCCTATAACGTCTAAAATAAACTGAGATATATTTTGGAATGAATAATATTCACTATTAGTTGAAACATTCACAGTATGAGGGCCAATGGAATAATTAGATGATGTTGAAATTACAAGATTACTTGATATTCCATGATAAATCTCTGATTCTAGTGAGAACTCATTATCTCCATCAATGAACTGAACTTGTACCGTTTGATTCCAATCGAGTTCGAATTCAATTAGAAACTCAATAGTAACATTTTGACCTCTTGTGACATTCCAAGAAGGTTGCAACGGAGAGAATTGTAAGGAATTAGGAAGAACATTGATAACGGTTGTTTCCCTAATTATCTGAAATTGAGGATTTGATGCAGTGATATTAACCAAATGGGTTCCTGGACTAGTCTCAAAAGGAATAGTTGTAGAATATTGTCCGTTACCTTGATTTGTCATCGAACCATTTCCAAAACTTGTTTCCCAAATAATTGTACTATCATTGATAGAATTGAGATTGAGATCAATATGTTCAACAATAATATCAGCTTGTTCAATATGACTCCCATCGGGTGATTGACAATGGATGAATATTGGTGCAGAAACAATGGATAAATTGGACAAAGCAGGGAGTACAGTTACTTGAAATGATTCCGAAAAGGGTAGAAAATCATCATTTCCGTTACTTACCAGTGTTAGATTGTATGATCCTGGCGGACCTAGAGAATCATTCCAATTTAAGGAAATTAATCCTTCAGTAGTTGTTAACAAATTTGTATCAAGAACTGTCTGAGAATTCAAATCCTCCACTTGTAAAGACAATATTTCGTCAGCGTAAACCACGCTGCTGTTATGTATGCTTTCGACCTTGAACGAAAGCGTCATGTCAATCTCAGACTGAACTATTAGAGGTGTTTGTGGAATCACATCAAGATGTCCTCTGACTATGGTGATTTCGATATTGTCCCCTGCTCCCTGTGAAACAGTATTGAATATCTCGATATTGAAAAGAACAAACGCTTGGACTCCAGTGGCATTAGGGGATGTGTGTTCAGGTAGAATTGTGTATGATGAGTTCAAGTAGCGAACGTCAGGTGAGGGAGGTATGAAATATTCATCTGCGAACGCTGGACCTAAGTCTGTCACCACAGCAAATGAAATGTAACTCCATCCCTGATTGCTAAAGTCTGCAATTAATTTGGCAACCATGTTTATTGTTTCGCCAACTTCGTATACTAATTTGTCAGTTTCAAAATACTGAAAATCAAAGTAGAATGCAGAAACAGGCACTGCTAAACATGTAATGAGCAATAACGATATTGGGATTAGTGCTCGTATCCTTCGTTTCACTGATCTACACCAGAAACCTGTCATTACCCTTCCTAAAAAACAGCACCTGGTTTCAACGGTAGGTTTAATTCACCCCGGCTTGCCATCAGTCAAAGACTCTAACTAAATGGAGTGTGATTTCAATTGGTAATTCGACTCAAGGATGCTGTCATTGACTCTATTAAGGAAACTGAAACTCAAAGGCTAAAGTTGTTGAATGTGTCTTCAAAAAGTGATGGTGCTACACTCTCATTAGAATTACCAGATGCGCTTTGTGACATGTTAAGCCCAAATGATTCGATTAGTATCTTGATTGATTCCAAACCTATTACAAAGGGAGATCAGGCCAAGCTCTACGTTGAGGGTAATGTTTTCAAAAAAATAGTAAATGATAATCTGGATATTATTGGTTCTGTAGGCGGGCTAAGATTAGTTCTTTCTGTCGCAAAAGCCACTCCAAGCCAAAGTAATACTTTCAGCTCTGACAAGTTTTTCTTGGCGATCATGTGAGTTGAGATTACTTTCGGCAATCTCTCTTTCTGACCAAGCCAATAAAGTCTGTTCAATCTTGGCAGGAATTCATTCTGACGAATTAGTATTCCCTGTGAGTGGATACTAGGTATCTGAAACTCAGTTAGGAGTGATTGCACATCTGTTTAATGGGTGTGGCTTTTGACTAATGGATCATGTGAATCTCGTTCATCAAATTCGAAATTATGTCCAGATTGCAGTGGTTTCTTGGTCACAAGTCAAGGACACATTGTATGTGCGGAATGTGGTTTGGTACTCTCAAGAGAATTTGTTTTGCCAACTTACCAAATGGGGCATCGACCACATGCGAACTCTCCTGGAGCAAGTGTCTATGTGTCACTAGGAAATCGGATGCATATCGTAGATGGACTTGGTAGTTACATTGGATTTCACAAGGATAAATACTTTCAAGATTCTCAAGGACATGCATTATCCGGAAGAATGCAGAAGAAATTCAAACGGCTGAAAACAATCTATAGTACCAGAATTAGAATCGGAAAGAATGAGGCTAAGTATAGAGCTCTCAGGACTCTAAATCATGTATCCAAACTTCTTATGCTTAATGATCAAGTTCGAGATCGTACAGCATATCTCTACAAGAAGGTGGTGTCAGAATCTCCTCAGAGAGTAAGTAACAACATATTGTTGATTGCAGTCTGTCTTTTGATGGCTGTCAGGGAGTTCAAAGATGAAGCTCCAATAACCCTTGATGAGATAGCAAATGTGTTTGAGAAAATCGGACACCGTGTCAATGTAAGGGCCATCGTGAGAGAAGCACTCAGGCTAAAATCATTGACTGGATATTCACCTCAAATTCGGAAGCCAGATGATTATGTCCCAAGGGTAATCTCTATGCTAATGAATAATCCAAAGGTAGTCAGCAAGGTTCATTCAAGAGGATGGGAAGTTAAAGAATACGAGAATGCTCTTAGAAACAAGGTATTGGAGGTTCTTGATATGATACCTGCCTCTAAGCGAGGAGGTCGAAATCCCTTCATATTCACAGTTTCAGTAGCTTATGCCAGTGATCGGATAATAGCAATTCACCACGAAAAACGTGCAGTTCTTACTCAAAAACTCGCATCGAATGCAACAAAGGTTGCAGAGTATAGTATCCGCGACCACTTTGGTATGATGAAGAAGATAATCGAGCTATCTCAAGAGAGTGTGCAATGAATCTCTTTTTACTATGAGATTATCTTTGAACCCTCTGAATGATAGTTAGAAATCCAACTAAGGTGATTGACTAAATGGATTCAGAAACTCGTTTAATTCGATGTTCTGTTGGAAGATGTGAAGCTTGTCCTGAAAGGATGGATGTTGGTTGTCGCAAATTAGGACAGAGTGAGAATTCTTCAACGGAGAACATTCGAACAGTATTGATTGAAGCAGAACGAGGTTTGCTTCATTTCAATGAGCATAAGGAATTGCAGCAAACATACCCTCCATGGTATGTTGACGGATGGGAAACTGTGTTCATAGGGATAAATTGTCCACTGTTCAGAGATTTGGGCGATATTCTTGAGATTTACAAAGTCGGACCTTATCTGACTCTGTTTAAGAAATCAAGGAACCAGATACAGCATCATTCCATTCCCATTGTGAGGACTTCCCTGGAGTATTCTTTGGTCGAAGAGTTGAGTGATACTACAACACAATTCGAGAATAGTAGTGGTATGTTTTCAGTAAGAAAGGGAATAACTCAGCGACTTGAGATGATTACTGACATTATTTCTAAACACATTCTGAAACTCATTCCTGAAATAAACCAAACCACAAGGACTACTCTTTCCGAAATCATTGCCCAACGCAGAAGTGTTTTTGGATCTCTCATACCGATCTTACTAGATGATTTAGTGGAGGAATTATACCTTGATTATCCCGGTGCTAATGTATATTTTGACCATCAGAAATTAGGTAGATGTGACACTAATTTCACTTTTATTGAGAGTGATGTGCCCAAGATTATCACATTAATCCGTGCAGAGAGCAATCTTCACTTAGATAGAAGCAATCCTTCGTTGAAGATGGATTTACAGGTTCTCGGAGCATCTCTACGTTTCTCCGTTAGCATCCCTCCACTCAGTCCAGATGGGCTACATCTTGAGATTCGGCGTGCACGTAACCGCCCGTTTTCAATTACTGATTTAATTGATAATAACACAATCACTCCCGAGGTGGCTGCAATCCTACTTCTATCAGTTACATGTCGGTTCAATATTACCATAACGGGAGGACCAGGCACTGGAAAGACCACGCTTCTGAATGCACTGGATATGACAACACCTCGCTGGTGGAGGAAGATCTACATTGAAGATGCTGTGGAAAGTAGAAATCAAAAGAACCATCATCAAGTTCGGTTTAGAGTAGACCCTGTGGATGAGCAGTTGGGAAAATCGGATAAAAGTAGTGAAATCATCAAGAGTCTACATAGATCACCAGATTATCTCATTCTTGGAGAGATACAAACAGCTGAACATAGTAATGCTCTTTTTCAAGCGATTGCAGCTGGTCTCCGTTCTCTACAGACTTGCCACAGTGACTCATCATCCAGTCTTATTTCTAGATGGAAACTTAGTCATGGAATCCAAGATTCTAATCTCGCAATGATGGACTTGATAGTTACTCTTGAAAGACCAAAACCAGGAGAGTCTAAACGTAGGGTAAAAGAAATAGTTGAAACTAGGAGGAAAAAAGTGGACGGTCTTTTACAATTCTCGGGACTGAATGTTGTTTATGATTTCAAAGAGGGACAACGCGATTGGGCTCATGATGGAGCATTTTTGATATATGCAAGGGATTATGGGATTGAGAGTCATGAACCAGCTCTCAGAAATATAATGGATATGATGACTAACGAGCAATATCGATCAGACTTAGATATACTAAGTGCACGATTGTGGTCGAATGGTCATCCACTAGATGTAATCGGAAATGAATCTCAATGAACCTGATTCGTTTGGGGGCTTTAAAAGGTTGAAAGCAAACAGAACTCTATGACAGAGGATGCAGGTTTGATTCGAAATGAAAAAGGTGGACCATTAGTAGAAGAAAGTCTTCTCCTTGGTCTTGCTGTAGTAACAGTTTCTATTGTAATTGCAGTCATTCTCCAAGCCACAGGGTGGGCACAAGATGTCATAGAAGGATTACTTCAGCTATTACAGGATAGTTGGAATGGCATAACTCAGTTATTTGGTACACCATAATAGAAACTGATTCTCTTATTGGGGAAAGGCTTATTTGTGAAGCTCTGGACAGAGCTCTCGCGCTCCGGACTGGCATACCATTCCAGGCTCCGGTAGAACGTTGTAGAAATCCTACAGCAGTACCGAATGTAGTCCGGCCCAGCATGGGGGGTTCTCGACCCCTCGACCCGGGTTCGAATCCCGGCCGGAGCACCACTTCTTTTCACCCTAACAGATTTCGACGCCTGATTATTGGAATTGATACAATTCCAATTGATGCTACTAAAGCGAAAATCATACCTGTGATACCAACACCTTCTATTGACATAATATCATTCGATGTTATTTCTATCAATATTGAACCACTTGAAGAATCTATGAAACGTGTTGGTTCTGACTCAAAGTATAGTGTGTAATTGCCACCTACAGTTGGAATTGTGAGATGAAGGAGAATGAGCCCTCCTTTGGAACTCTCGGTGGTTGAATCAAAAGAAAGCCATTCTAAGTTCACAATTACTCCATTTAGTCGCGAACCATTTAGACCTCTCACCGTAAGCTGCACTGCTAGTTCATGTAGTGGTGCAACTATTTCATACGAATCCAGTTCGATTATTATTGGCATAAATGTAGTGACAAAAAGATTGTAATCATGCTTAGTCGCAAGTTCGTATTTACTACTGTTTCCATTATAGATTATTGATATGTTGTATAGTGCTTCATTTACAGGTGATGAAAAAAAGAAGATTGCGAGTCCTTTATCATCTGTGGTACCTGAAGTATAGCTTTCGTTATCGATAAGTAGCTGGAGATCTCTTAATGAACAGTTTCCAATCCAATCTATCATCCTGACCTCAAAAGTGAGTTCTTGGTTTGGGGAAGCATAATGATTTACTCCAGTATTAATAAGTATGATTTCAGGACGGGACCAAGCAGTAAAGTTCATGGTAAATCTGTTTTCGGAGATGAATAGGTTCTCACGGATTTCAATGGCGAGAGTATGCGTTCCTGCGGGTCCTTGAAGACTATATTGAAAATCAATAATTGTATCCTCAATGAAGCCCGAAAAATTCTGATCAGAGGTCATATCATATAGCGAAAAAGTGGAGTTTGGAATATATCTATTCAATAGATCAGTTATTGTAATCTGAACAGGTAAGTTCGAACCAATTTCAGCAAATTCGGGGACCTCTACTGTTATTGTTACTGGACTGGTTATAGTAACAATTGCCTCTAGTGTGGATTCAAAGTATCGATCTGTACCGTTATAGTGTATCTTCAAAGAATGTGTACCCAGTGAAAATCTCTCATCAATAGTCGTGTAGAAATTAGCTTTTCCTGAACTATTTGAGATAATGAAACTTAGATGATATTCATCAAGTGTAACTTCGAGGATTTCACCGGGAAGAGTAGTATTTCCTTCGGATAATGTCATGTACAAGTCGACAACAGCACTGAGCTCTATCTCGTTCGGATATGGTGAGTCAAAATTTAGAAATGTGGAAATTTGCGCTATTTCTACATTGAATGTAAACTCAGTACCATTTAGAAAATTGAATAGATTTTGGTTGTATAAGATACGAATATTGTTTCCACCAAGTGAAATCCATGTGTTATTACATTCAATCTCAAAAAGTGCATAACCTGAGGTATTTGTAATTACGGTTGTAAGGGGTATTGAGTCCTTGAAAACTGTAAGTGTAGCATTTCGGATTGAAATATTTGAATCATCCACTAAATGGGCATTGAAAGATAACAAGTCTCCTGGAGCAAGTATTCCAGGCATCTGGTCAACTTCTATACTAGTTTGTGAAAGCACCAAAAGGGATACACGTTGATATGAGGGTGATAATGAAAGAGATTCGTTACCATAGAATGTTGCATTAATGGTAACTAGTCCAAGGGTTTGGCTTAATGGTATTTTCCAATCAAGTGAGCAAATGCCATCCTGATTAGATACAGCAAAACCAAGTAGTAGATTAGCTGTCTGATCAAAGTAATAGATTGGCTGATTTTGGACAGGAGTTCCATAGCTACCGTTCTGAAGTATTGTTATTGTTATTGATATTGTGCTACCACGGATTACCTGAATTTCATCTTCAGCTGTCACGTTATCCGAACTGAATGTGACTAAGGAAAATGAGATGAAAATCGCAAGTATAGCTGGAAACCAGTAAGACTTCTTGATACCGGACACCCCCCTAGGGATAAACTCAGCTAATCAGTCTGATTTTGGGTTTTTATTCTCCTACAATGTACAGATTTCTATTGTGTAATTTGGGGGTGTTCATATGCTTAGCTCTAGTACCATGGTTTGGTTCCAGAGGCACTTACTCTCAGACAAGGAGGAATCATTCAGCTTGCCGTGTGCAGATGAAACAAAACCAGTTTCTTATTCACAACAAAGTAACACTTGGTTCTGGATAAGGACGAGTTGGATGAGTGGAATCATTATTGCTGGAATCTATTTACTATTCGTATATCTGCTACCTCTAGTTGGATTAACCACACAACCTCAGATACCTCAGAAGATGTTCATCGAAGTGATAATTTGTGTAATACCCATCCTTGCAGGTTCTCTACTATCGATTCAGAAAATACAGTTCCAAAAACCTGTTGTTTCTGTAGAGAATAATGTGTTATTGGTTCAGTTGGATGATTATGTGATTGGGACCTGTTGTTTAGACATCGTTTCTGTATCAGGATCTGTATATCTTGATGAGGATGGTAAACCAAAGTATAACGAAAGTATGCTACTAGCAATGCGTGCAGGAATGACTAAATCAGTAAGTATGGCTTTTGAAGCAGGTGTATCTGAAGGGGAACCTTATCTCCGTATCTTCATTACTACGACGGGACAAGATGTTGGACAAATCCAAGAGATTCTCAGAAGAGAAGCAACTAGAACTGAAGCAATTCTACTTGCATCCTTGAACAATGTAGAACTCAATCTGCTCGATGATGAAAACTTGCAGGAGGTGGCTCTTAGTCATATCAATGGAATAATCGATATTGGTAAACTGAGCCCTACGAGGAACATTGGGTCTTCTGCATTGATTGTGTTGCAAGGAACACCCCGAACATCTCCATCGCTAGACGCATCTCAAGTTGGAACTTTTATCTCTACAGCACTTAGACAAAGATACAATACAAGTATGACTTGTGTTTTTTCAACAGCAAAACCTGGTAAAGAAAAACGGACACTTGAAGGTCAATGGAAGAACATTCAGGCAAAAGAGAGAAGAAAAGAGGAGTCACTGCAAGATTATGCAGCTAAGAAGAAACTTCTTACTCGATATGAAGAGATTCAAGATTCAATAGGTTGGTTTGACACCACCGTGTATTTTATGATTAAATCTCTCTCTGATGAAAGAATTGGGGATGATTTGGATGGAATTATTGGGCTCGTATATTCCATTTGGGGTGGAAGTGATTTCATCAAATTGAATACCAAGAAGATTGTGAAACGCACAGCATATAGATTGCTTACTAGAAGGCACTTGCAACACCAAAGTATGCATATTACTAAACTAACATCTTTTGTCAATACTCCAATTCAACAGCTTCCAATTATCACTCCAACAAAAGCTCCGGTGTTTCCCGTGCCTACTAAGGAGTTAACGGATAATGATTTAGTTATCGCGGAAACAGTCTTTGGTGGTCGTCGATTGTCCAGCGTTGGTTTGAAAGTCGATTGGTTGAGAGAACATGTTGCAGTCTTAGGAGCCACTGGGACAGGTAAAACTACACTCGTTAAGCACCTCATGGCTCAATTAAGTGAGAATACAAGTGTTCCTTGGTGGATATTTGATATAAAAGGTTCAGAGTATCTTGGACTTGTCAGGAATGATGATTCCGACGTGTTGGTTCTCAAACCGGGTGCTGACACTTCATTTACTATTAATCTCATTGATCCTGAAATGAAGGGTGATAAAAACTGTGCTCATTCTACCTTTATTATTTTGAGAGAACTCCTGAATGAACGAGGTGATTCCTCAGAACTTTCTCCAGCAATGGAAAAGCTGCTCAGGGAATCTGTGATACAAGTTGTTGAGTCATTGGATAATAACTCTGTGCAGGCCCTAACTGATGCTATTTCAGATCTTGCGAATAAAGACCGAATTGGAAATATGACTCGAGATGCACTTCTTAATCGTCTTGAAATCTTGACTCGGGAACCTCTGGGGTCCATACTAAAAGGAGGTCCAAAGGCTATCGGGATTTCGGCTCTTCTTGATAGACGTGTTATCCTTGATTTGAGTTATATTGCAAGAACTGGAGGGATGGATGCAGCCCGATTATTTTACAATCTTGTGGCTAAACGCATCTTTGATAGTTCTATGAAACGAGGAATATCAGAAGGTCTGCATCATGTAGTAGTTCTAGAAGAAGCAAGTAATCTTGTACCTGAAAGTTACACAAGGCATTCAGCTGCAGATGTAACAACTGGTGAATCCATGGTAATGTTGCAGCGAGCAACTGGGCAGGGTGTCATTGTAGTATCAACACGCCCTAATATTTCCTCAAATATCTTAGCAAACACTTCTACAAAAGTTGTATTCCGATTACCTTATGACAGCCAGATTGGTGGAAGGTTTCTATCATTAAATGAAGAACAGGAACGCTATCTACGGGTTCTGAAACGTGGTAGAGCATTGATGAGCATTCCACATACTGAAACCTTTGAGATTGCTACAAAACCGTTTCTAGACTCCATTGATGTTGAATCACAGCCAGTTCGTGTACCAGTACCTCAAATTGATGATTCTATTTCGAATGAGGATAAGCCAGATACTATTCTTACAGATAACATCGAGTCAGAGGATTCTGAACCAATCCAAACACCTGAGGCTCAAACACTTGTGTTCAACAGGATAGATAGATTGGGAAGTCATGTAGTAGCTTTTTTGGCCGCAGAAAGGTGGTCGACAGAGGAAGAGATTCGAAATCTTCTATCAACATTGGATCCCAGAAATGTGGATGATGATATATCAGAGGTGATTCGAAATCTCGTTTCATTAGGTTCCGTAGATAGAGAAGCTTTGGCACTTGTTCCTGGAGGATTTGTATTCACTCTTCCAGGAAAAGCATTAGATGCAGTCAGATGTGTTATTATTGAGTACATATATGACAAGCTAGCAATGGAATGTGTTGTTTCATCATCGGATGTTCCTGAGTTTCCAGATATTGTCTTAGAAGACAAGGCGATAGTAATCATACCCGAACATCTACGAGCATCGTCAATGGGGTCAATTTTAGATAAGATAAGGGATCAGATGAACAGATTACAAAATGGTGTCAGAGAATTATTTGTAGTTGTCAGAGGAAGTATCGCTGCAGCAAAATTAAGAGAGTTGATGGATTCCTCTGAAGAGTTTAATGATGTCTGTGTCGTTTCTGCATTTCCAAAGTCTCTTGATTCTGTTATTGAAAGTCTGAGTAGTGTAGCTGATTCTAAAGTTCAAACTCAATTAACTGAAAACTCTGAGTTTCCAGAGCAAGTAGACCTAATTGGAGCAATGCATGAAGTTGGTTCAGCTACAAATCGTGCTATTCAGATTAGACTGTGGTTTGGTCTGATTCAGGATTTGGTTGATATCTCCAATGGACAAGTCAAATGGGAAGATTTGTTAGAATTTATTGAAACCACCGCGTTGCAGTCTCGCAAAGGCAGAGCGGCCTCCTTGAATATTGAAGAGGGCAAACGAGCGCTAACTGAGCTGTTGGCTGATGAGGTTTTGATTGCTCTCCGGATTGAGAGAGCTTCACAGTTTGTAGAACTTGATGATGGTCTCTGGTTAGTCAATTCTTCAGTCTTACAAAGTCTGAAGGAGAATGCTGTGAGTGTAATAGAAATAGCGCTCAAGAAACATAATAAAAAAATATACCGAAGTCATGGTTATTATGACCTCTGTGTCAGTGGGGCGTCCTACGTAATATTCCCAAATCAGCAGCAGCTAAATACTCTACTTCATCTTCATAGTGATGTGGCTTGTAGGATATGTAAATCAACCAAGGTTGTCTGTGTTTTGACAGCATCCGAGTATCTTGAAGAAAGTGTCATTACTCCAAGCAACTTGATTGTTAGAACAATGGATGACGAGGTTTCTGCTTTGATAACCTAGACTAAGGCATAATTCTTGTACAAATGGTAGACTCCCCCAATAATAATGAAGTCAGACGACCTGGAACAGTCAAATTGAAGATAATGATATCAAGGTCCTGTTTCGCAAGTTCAAGGAGCTCATTGACCTTCTTAGACATACCACCTGTGACGTCGGTGTTCATAGAAGGACCAGTCTTGGTGAGGACATCTTCCTTGTTGTTATGGTCTATTACGGGAATGTGTTTTGCAGACGGATTCAGTTTTGGATTGTCATCTAAAACCCCATCAACATCAGTGCCTATGTATATTGATTTTACATCGAGCTGTCTGGCCAGAAATACTGCTATTGTGTCACCACTTAGAATTGATGCACCTCTTTCTTCATCGAAACATACATCCCCATGGATCACCACAGCGCACCCATTCTCTAGTGCTTTCTTCATTGTTGTTATTGAAAAGTCTTGAATCGATTTGTTTCGGAGTGTTACAATAGTAAAAGGTGGAATCACAATTGTGGGGATTCCTTCATTATTTAACTCTGATTCGACCTTGAGTGCTAAGATTGACATATTATGACGGATATGTGGGATTCCCATCAATAGCTGCTCTTTTGGAGTGTTGGGATTTCCAAAACCGTGTGAATGGGCTGATTGGTGTCCATGAGCTCCTCCTCCTAGAACCACAACAAGTCCCCCTTTGTATGACTTTAGTTCCTTAGCAATCCGAGAAAGATTCTCATCGTTAGTCGTAGGTGGTGATGATCCTTTGTGAGTAATCACGGAACCACCAAGTTTCACAATAATAGTGCGCTCCACTTCCATCACTCAAAAACCCAATCGTGAGTCTTACTTATGGACATTGCTTTTCTGGAAAGCACCACTATGTCCTCCACAAGACAAGCTTTTTATCCACTTTATATTTGAAAAGCATCGGACACCTTTACCGTGAGGAACTTCCAGATGACTCAAAGAGCGAGAATTAGACTATCAAGCACAAGCACCGAACACTTAGACGGTGTATGTAATCAAATTAAGAGGATTACTCGTAAGACAGGTGTCCGAATGGCAGGTCCAATTCCCCTTCCCACTCGTAAAATGGTTGTTCCTACACGAAAGACACCTTGTGGACAAGGTTCTGAGTCTTGGGACAAGTGGGAGATGAGAGTTCATAAACGTCTGATTGATATCGATGCTGATGAAAGAGCAATTCGACAGATAATGCGAGTTCGAATTCCTGATTCTGTGTACATAGAAATCGAACTAACCGGTTAATTTTCACTGATACAAACCCTTTTTGTGCAATTTTACTAGGGACTTCTATAGCTCTTGAGGTGTATGGAAATGTGTGGAATAATTGGTGTTGTTCAGAAACGAGGTGTTGTAGCACCCTTCCTGCATCAAGCACTGAAACGCCTTGAATACCGGGGCTACGACTCGGTTGGAGTGACAACAATATCGGATAACAAGTTGTATGTTAAAAAAGATCAAGGAAAAATTGATGAAGTGCACAGAAGACTAAATCTTGATGAGATGCCTGGATCTATGGGTATTGGTCACACACGATGGGCTACACATGGACCTCCTTCTATGTTGAACTCTCATCCGCACTTTGATTGTCATAACGAGATTGCTGTTGTTCATAATGGTGTCATAGACAATTTTATGGAACTCCGATTAGAGCTTAGTAAGAAAGGTCACAAATTAAACTCCGAAACCGATACTGAGGTAATTCCACATATGCTTGAGGATTATATGAAAGAAGGACTTAGTCTAGCTGAAGCACTGAAGGAAGTTTCTAAGAGAATAGAAGGAACCTATGCAATTGTAGCAATGTCGACAAAAGATAATGGAAAGATAGTATGTACACGCGATGGCAACCCTCTTGTCATTGGTACAAAATCTGGGGTTTCATATGTGTCTTCGGATATTCCTGCTTTTCTTCCTATGACTAATGACATGATTCTACTTTTAGATGGTGAGATAGCAAGTCTGACTACAGACGAAATAAGAATAGAGAAACTCTCTGATGGATCATCAGTAGAACGTGATACTATCAAGATAAGTTGGACTGCAGATCAGGCACAAAAGAGTGGGTATCCGCATTTCATGTTGAAAGAGATTCATGAACAACCTGAAGCAATTCGAAACACACTCAGACTTCGTCCAGAAACTATCAAAGAAGCCGCCGAGATAATCAAATCATCTGAGAGAGTGTACATAATAGCAATGGGCACTTCTGGTCATGCTGCAATAGCTGGACGACATATGTTTGCATCACTTGCTGGTATACTCCCATCCTTTGAGTTGGCAAGTGATTTCTCAGACACTGTTTATGACGCTTTGTCAGACAAGGATTGTATAATTGCTATTACGCAATCTGGCGAAACAACAGATACAATAAGTGCAGTCAAATTTGCTAAAGAATTTAGTACAAAAATTGTAGCAATTACGAATGTTGTAGGAAGCTCAATCACTCGGTTAGCAGATCACACTGTGATTACCCAAGCAGGACCTGAGATTGGAGTCGCCGCAACAAAGACCTTCATGGTCCAGCTAACTTCACTAGCTTTGATTGCCTTGGCATTGAGTGAATTGACAGGATTCAAGGATACTGCAACCATTCAAGGAAAACTTGAATCTTTGCAGAAAATGCCTGAATTGGTTTCGAATGTGATTTCACGGAATGAAGAAAAGGCAAGGAGACTGGCTTCTCTCTTCTACGACAAGCCAAGTCTTCTCTTCTTGGGTCGAGGAATTTCGATGGCCACCGCTGAGGAAGGTGCGCTCAAGCTCAAAGAGATTGCATACAATCATGCTGAGGCGTATTCTGCTGGAGAGTCGAAACATGGACCTATAGCACTTGTTCAGGATGGATATCCGGTCATATTCGTCGCTCCAAATGATGATACTAGAAAAAGAATAATTGGAAATATCATGGAAATGAAAGCAAGAGGAGCGACTATCATATCAGTGATTCAGAAGAATGATAATGATATGTCAAGTATAGCCGACCATACATTCACAATCCCTAGTGATGTGGAACCTGAGTTTTCAATAATGCCATATGTAGTTCCCTTGCAGTTGTTCAGTTATTATATGGCATTAAGAAAGGGTTATGACCCTGACAAACCTCGCAACCTTGCAAAATCTGTAACCGTTCTTTGAGGTCTTTAAATTCACACGGCATGCTAAATTACTGTGTGAAACCAATGTGGTCACATTCGCTTCTGAGCCCTTTGACTGATTTCGTTAATCTGATAGCAGGATATTTCATGGAGATTTGGGATTTTCTGATTTTCATTGGGAATATTTCTGCTTTCGTAGTTGTTCTTGTGGGTGCAATTCTCTGGTTTACTGGAGTAAATGCTGCGAAAGGAAAGGGATTAGTTTTGAGTGGAATCCTTCTTGCAGTTATCGTACAGTACTTTTTGTTCTATCCACCAGTTTTCTCATTATAGTAATTGATTAGATATTATTACAAGTGTATCCATCAGATGATCAATATCTGTAAGTGAGTTGTATGCATGAATTGATGCTTGGATGATACCCTCAGCTGATACGGCTTGAACTAGAGGGTGGGCACAGATGAGACCACTTCTGACAGCCACATTTGATTCATCAAGAAACAAGGCGATATCATGACAATTAACAATTTCAGGATTGAGATTGAAACCAAATATCGTTGTGTTTTCATCAGGTCTACCATAAATGACAATATTGGGCAGTTCAACCAGTCGTTTGTACATATACTTTGATAGTGATTCTATGTGTGTAGTAAATCCTTGTGAATATAGATCGACGAGATACTCTAAGGAAGCACCCAGTCCGGCGATTGCAGGTACGTTCAAGTAACCTGATTCGAATTTGTCTGGTTGTGAAGCTGGTTTGAATGATCCAATTTGGACATCGGAAACTGCGGAACCCCCTAATATTCCAGGGCGATGTGATTCACCTACTGATTTGTCTATCCATTGAAGGGTTAATCCTGGAGGACCCATCAGACCCACATTAGCAGATAAAACCAGAATATCAGAACCTAATGATGTGATAGATTTATCAAATCCAGCAGATCGAGTTGCATCCGTAAGTAGAAGAGCATCTGTTTTCCGAACAATTTTCGTCACTTCCTCTATCGGATTATATAATCCAAATCCTGGTATCACATGACCAACTGCTACAAAACCGGTATCATCATCTATCAGGTCATCAAGTTTTTCGAGAGATAAGACCCCTTCACTATCAATGGGTACGATTTCAACAGTCAAACCAAGTACTTCAGCAGCTCGTAGTAATGTAACGAAAATGGAATTTTCTTCACTCTGCGCGACTACAATTTTGTTCTTATTAGACGCTTTCCAGTCATACCCATAAATCAATGATCCAATAGAACTAGGAATGGATTTTTGGAACGATATCTGCGACTTATCAGTATCAAGAAAACGTGCCAACGAACCTCGGACATCTTCGATAATAGCACCACCTCTAATTGCAAACTTGTGTGCTCCACGACGTGCTGATGCTACGACAGAGTTCAGGAAGCTACTTGTGGCAGCTACTGCAGATTTTGGTACAAGAGAAGTACTTGCAGAATCTAAGTAGACTAAATCTTGGTTCTGATCATAGATACCGAAGTCTTGTTTTATATCAAGTCTATCTGTCATGATTTGGATAATTAGACAAGCGGCTTTAATACCATGCTATACATTGGCCGCTATGATTACAGTGCTTGAAAGTCCTATAGAAGGATATTTTGTCATAACCTCTGACAATCTTGTCTTTGAGGTAAAAGGTGTAGTTCACCCAGAAAATCGGATTATAGCATACCTTCGTTATGTCCCATCAGAATCATCGAGTACTGGATTCAAAAAAGTGTACGATCTTGATGAGCGTGAAAAATACCTCAGAGAGAAATACCCTGAGTATTTATGGAACAGTGAACCGCATGGAAGGATTGTGCAATCAGTTTCAGAGGAGAAGATTGAATCAATTCTTGACCCTGTAGATCGTTTAGCTCAAATGCGGGAAGCAGATGAGGTCACACATCTAGAAAGGGAATCTGTTGTACTCGCGAGAAAATTAGTAGAAGTAACTGAGATTGAATGGAGTAATATTGGAATTACAGGTTCTCAGCTTGTAGGTGTAGCTGGTAAGGAATCAGATATTGACTTAGTAATCTATGGATCAACTGCGTGTCGAAAATTTTACTCTGGTATTTGTACGAAGATTGATAATATTCCTGAAGTAAGGAGATATTCAGGGCAACTACTCGAGAATCATGTTTTGTTTAGATGGGAAGCACATACTGATTTGCATCCTCTTCTCATAGAAATAGAGAGAAACAAGATGTTACAGGGCTTGATAGGGGATTATCATTTCTTTATTAGGTTAGTAAAGACTCAGTCTGATCTCGATTATGTTTATGGTGATTTATCATATCAGATGAGAGGTTATCAAAAAATATCTGGGAAAGTGCTAGGCAGTAATGATTCTATATTCACACCTTGTGAATACCAAGTGGAATGTACTAGTATACCAAATCTTGAGAAGCTTATCAGCTATCGAGGTAGATTCACAGAACAAGTTTCAACAGGCGTTCAGTTTGAAGCATTTGGAAGATTTGAATTGGTCACAGACCACAGAGATGATGATCAGTATATGCAGCTTGTTCTAGGTGAACGTTCCACTGATTATCTAATCCCTACGGAGTAGTCACACACGTGTTTTGATTTCACATATTGTTCATGTTTACATTAATTCACACTACATCTGTGTGAATGGCGCCAATATTGTGAACACTCTGTAACAAACGGAACATCTTATCGCCTTAGAACTGGAATGGAGGCACGATATGTGCTATGGTGCCTGTGAATAAGCACACCCCTTCGTTTCCACTGGAAACGGGTAAGAAGAGATATGAAATGCTTACTTGCTCATTCACAAGGACCATAGATTAGTGAATAAGAAAACGAATGGAGAATCCAGTTAAATTGACGAAAAAAGGGCTCATAATGCTTTTTTATGGTCAAATAGACTGAACAAGACGTCAGCACAGTAAATACGGGGTGGACGAGTCCCATATGTGTACAGACGCATTATGTAGCTCTTATCTCGGTATAGATAATTCACATACTCACACTTATTTGCGAAATGAATATAGTTGATTGTGAATAGAAAGAAGTATAGGAGATACAAGGTTTGACAGAAGACAGGACTAATTATATCTACGAATTCACTTATAGCTCAGCTCCTGGCTTACGCGAGATCTTTCAGTGCAAGTATGTCAAACCAGATGAGGCTCTTAACAGGTTCAGCAAAATACTAGCTTTGACTGAATCTCCATTTGATTTCAAGATCCTTGTATCAGATGAAACGATGGGAGAAGAATCCAGTTTTCAGGTCAAAGGTGGCAGTATTGAAGAAATGTTTGTTAAGTTCAAGGTCTTCCTAGAAACAAGTACTGGATATATCTTTGAACCAGTCAGCGAAGAGATTACAGAAGTTGGAATAGAAGACACTCGATTTGAGTCAATGAGTAACTACGACAAGATGCAAGTGATAATCTATGCATCCTTCAAACATGGGAAGTTCTCCTCACTAGATGTGACTGAGATATATCAAGATTCATTCACTGAAAAGCTACCAAAGAGCACTACATCAACATACCTTGCTAGGATGTGGAATAATGGTAAAGGTCATTTAGAACGATATGGAAATCGTTCTGGTTATACATACCGACTTAGGACTGAAATTGTAGAAGTCCAGAAAGAAACAGAGAGAGCCGAGGGACTATTAGCTGCTATACAGATGCGAGTAGGGGAATGAACTCGGATCATTGGAACCCATGTTCAGACCCCATCGTTTTGATATCACAAATCAAATGTTTTTTCGTCCATCTTAATATCGAGTGTTTCCAGTTCCTGGAGAATTAGTTCATAGATCTCTGGTATTATGGGTCTGTGAACTCCCGTCAAGGTAATCTCACCATTTAGAATCAGCTTACTGGCTATCGCAACTGGAAGAGCCACGGTCCTTGACATGGAACTGTTTCCATTCTTAATACCGTAGTCGATGAGAGTAGAGGTGATCTTCTGTTTCTTGTCTGGATATTGTACTAAGAATTCGTGATGCATGACAATCATATCGCGCTCTCCAGGTGCATACTGCATCTTTTCTTCAAAGAGATTACAGAGGGCATCTAAGATTGTTTTGGTGCCTGAAGGAATCTGCTTTTCTTCAAACAAGCCTAACCAATCCAAACGTTCGATAATCGAATCATTAGATTCAATATCACAAGCCTTCGCAACTGCAGTCTTTACATCTGAATCACTGCTTGATGTTAGTTCTCGCATGAGGTCGGCATATGTCATTTCCTCAAGAGATCGTTCTTCTATATCTAGAAGACCCAAGTCTGCAATTTTGTCTAATGTGCCACACCAACCTATATTTCTGAAAGTCCCACGAAGCATTGTCTTTGTTTCTGATATTTCGTAAATGTTAATGTAGGAGAGACTATCACGATTCGGATATCCTTCAAATGTACCCATTCCAGGGATTTCCATGAGTTCATAATTACTAAAGAGATCAGAACCAAGGATTTTGACTTCTTTTCCATCACGAAGGAATTGTGCATCATTGCGGCCAGCAAGAAGCACTCCCCGTGGGCTCCAAGACAATTTGTAACCGTAAGGATTGTTATTTGAATCAGGAGCCGGAAGACCTCCCGTAAAAGAGGTGAAGCTTTCAATCTTTCCTTTATTATTATGAACTTCATCGATAATCTTCATTGCACTCATATGATCGATTCCAGGGTCAACTCCGCATTCATTCAAGAGCAATATACCAGCATTCTTTGCTTCGCTTTCGAGTGCCTTCATTTCATCTGAAATGTATGATGTAGTGCAGAAGTGTGTCTTGTGTTTTATAGCAACTTTAGCTGCCTTCACATGATATGTGTAAGGTAGTAAAGAGCAAACGAGGTCAGCTTTTTTGGTAAGCTCCTCAAGAAGTTCATCATCTTCTGCAATATTGAAAGCCACTGCTTCGGTATTATTGCATCCCTCAATTAGACGATCAGCTTTACTTTTTGTACGGCTAGCAACAATGACATGGAAATCATTGTCTGATAGATATTGGATGTACGGGCGGGCTACTAAACCTGCACCCAGACATAGTATTTTCTTCATTCGTTGTCCTCCTATGGAATATATTGACTGAGATATTGATAGTTTTCTGTTAGTTTACCTTGATATACAATTACAGCATCTTTGAGCTCCCGTGGTAGTTCAAGCTCGGAGAATTGAACAGTGAAATCTGCATTTGCTAAGGCAGGAATAAAGTCAAGAAGTGTTTCACTGAAAGATGTGGATGATTCGCGTGGAAGCTCACTTGGAAGATTGTCAACTGCCATCACGACTGGACCTTCACCTACGACACCTATCTCGGCTCGATCCTCATTAATTATGTATGTGAATGCAGGTTTGTTTGCTTTTGTACAATCCAAGGTGAATTCTATAGCACCTTCAACATCGCAAGAGATGTCCCCCACAATCTGGAGCCTTCGAGATTCTTGTTTCCAATGATTCTTGATGAATTCCTTGGTTACCAATCTAGGATACTTTTCTGTCCAGTAGATGCAATTCATTAATACGGTAAGATAGGGAACGTGTTTGTGAAATACACCAACGTATTTTGCTGCTCCATTCTTGTAGTAGTCTTGAAGGTCGAACTGTTCAGAAGAGCTTCGGGGTTCAACCATATGTTCTTCCTTGAAGACACATTTGTAGAGTAAGTCTGATTTGGGAGGAATATGTTCCAGTTCTTCTGGATTAATGACCTCATGTGAAAGTATGTCGAATATCTCTTGAGCACCTTTTGATACATTACCATAACCAGCAAAACCGATAACAAATGGTTTGAGCTCTTCGGGAAGTCCTTGTTCTTTGATACGCCTACCAAGAGCAGCGAATTCCTCCTTCAGTTCTGAAAGTCCTCCTAGTTCAAAGGTCGGTTTCATATCAGCAAATGGATTGGGTTTTACACCCTGTGATTCTAAACGATCACCGAGCATACGAAATGTATCCGAAATACCAGCCATTCCAGCCCAGTTTCCGAAAAAGATCAATCTTCGACCCTTATCATCAATTACACGTTCGTAATCAATCAGTGTGGCTCCTACGTCCATTATTCGCTTGAGCATGGGCATATTGTAATCCTGTCCTTTGATAGTGTGACTGAAGAATATGTAAACTATATTCTCTTCAAAGAAATCAATGGGCATCTCCTTGATTCCCAAAACCACTGATGTATTACTACCCTTTAGTGACAAAATTCTAGCATTTGCATTGAGGTACTCGTCTTCTGTGAAAGCACGTTGAGTGCTTGGTTCAAGTAGAAATTCAATGCCATGTTTATCATGTAGAAATTTGACATGATCGGGCACCACTGGAACCCGCGTTTCAAACGCTTTCTCTTCTTTCTTAAGTCCAATCCGGTTCATTGATTGTCCCCCTAGTCAAGTTTCTGATAGATTTTGTTGACAATGTCAAGGGCCAAGCTGCTTATCCTTTAACTTTTCCGTGCAGGCCAAGTATTTGGTGGTGTATTACTAGCACTCAAAATCAGAACACGTGTTCTTTAATTTGGTTGTTTCAATTGACTTCGTATCTGTATCTCTATGATTGTCGACATGCAAGACAAAGTAATGCAAGACGAGTTGCTTTTACAAAGGAACTCTATGGGTATGTATATTCCTGGAAGACAAAATCTGGAATCAAACAGAAACGAAAACCAGGTCTAATGGATGAATGTCCCGGTACAGAGGCTGTTGCTGATTCAGCTATACTGGTTCCTTTTGAATATCGTTTTGAGTTCGACGCACTTTTTCATATGTATGCAGACATTCTAAAATTCAAGATCTATGAGGTTGTACAGGAAATTCGATAGAACACGTGTTCCAAATGTTATTATTTGTAATACAAGTTGCGAAATGGATCCTAAGAAGTATAGAACACGTGTTCCAAATCCAATTGAACCCCCTTGCTTCCACTAGAAACTATTTAAAAAATGTCTAACCGGTTAAATACCAAAAAGTATTTATAATCATTTATACAGCTGTCACTTATCTCCATTTTATAATGCATATACACACGCTCGCTGATGGCCACTTCATTTTGATCTTTCTACTGGAAGTCAAGGGGTCTTATCTGCGCAATACTAACTAGAACACGTGTTCCAAGTATTATAGGGTCGCATTCAATACCGTAAGACTGATACACTACTCATAATCTCACTCGAAACATCCAAACATGGAGGATCGGTGATTGGTGAAGCCAAAGGAACTTCTTGAGGATAAACCAGGAAAGGAGATTCTTCTTCTTGCTAATGAAGCAATTGCGCGAGGTGTACTAGAAGCAGGCGTTCGACTTGTTGCTCTTTATCCTGGTACACCAAATAGTGAAATTGGGAACAATTTGACATTAATGGCCCCGCATATTCCAAATTTCTACTTTGAATTCAGTACGAATGAGAAGGTTGCTCTAGAGGTTGCCGGCGCAGCTGCTGTTGCAGGTGTGAGATCCATGATGGTCTGTAAAGGTCCAGGTCTCAATGTCGCTGCAGACCCATTCTTTTCATTGGCATATGTTGGTGTCCGTGGAGGAATGGTGATTGTAGTAGCTGATGACCCAAGTATGTGGAGTTCACAAAATGAGAACGATAGTAGATACTATGCATTAATGGGAAATGTGCCAATGATAGAACCCGCTGATCCTATAGAAGCAAAGTCAATGCTTCTCGAAGCTTTCAAATTCTCAGAAGAATTAGAACTTCCAGTTCTTTTCCGTACAACAACACGAGTGAATCACACACGAGCTCCAGTAACATTTGGAAAGATTTTATCACGTCCTGACAAGGTCGAGTTCGAAAAGGAACCATTTCGTTTTGTACCCATTCCATCTGTGGCACGCAAGCGGCATCCATGGCTTCTTGGACAGATAGATATCGCACGTGAACTATCTGAGAAAAGTCCATTGAACTTTACTGAGGGCGAGGGAGATCTTGGAATAATCACAAGTGGTGTGGCATACAACCATGTTGTAGAAGCACTATTGACAATGGGAATCAAAGCAGAAGTATTGAAGCTTGGAATCACACATCCAATTCCTGAAAAAATGGTCACCGAATTTCTAGCTCGTCATCAGCAAGTTATGATTGTTGAAGAACTTGAGCCATTTCTTGAAACTCATGCAAGAAGATTAGCTCATCTCAGTAAGATTACAGTTGACATTCTTGGAAAGGACCAAGGAATTTTCTCACGTACGTATGAGTATAGTCCAAGGATTGTAATGGAAGCATTAAGTAAGATTACTACATGTAATACACCTATTAACTGGGAAGAGATGGATCAGAAAATCAATGATTTGCCTGAATTACCTCCGAGACCCCCGCTTCTTTGTGCCGGTTGTCCGCATAGAGCAACTTACTATGCAATCAAAGTAGCAACAAGAGGAAAGGCAATCTATCCTACCGATATTGGTTGTTACACCTTGAGTATTGCTCCACCATTGGAAACAGCAGATATTCTGTTCGATATGGGATCATCAATTACGACAGCATGCGGATTGTCGGAAGTCACAGACCAAGATGTAGTAGCTTCCATAGGTGACAGTACTTTCTTCGCATCAGGTCTACCCGGTATTGCTAATGCAGTCTATAACCAACATCGAATCAGTCTCGTAATCCTTGATAATAGAACAACCGCAATGACTGGGCATCAACCCCATCCTGGTACTGGAGTCACAGGTATGCAAAAGGAGGTCCCACCTCTTGATATTGAAGAGGTCTGTAAGGGATTAGGTGTGAAATATACCAAGACAGTAGAACCGTTTGAATCTCTGGCGAGCTTGGTTGCCGAAGTTCGTGAGATGGTCAAGTGGACTCGAGAGAATCATAGTCCTGCTGTGTTAGTTTCAAGAGAACCTTGTGCTCTTCTCGAAGCAGCTGACCGTCGCCGTACAGGAGAATCACTACCCAAATACTATGTGGATTCTGAAATTTGCAATGCATGCAAACGTTGTCTTAACAGACTCTCTTGTCCTGCGATGTATATGGATCCAGAAACCGAACAGGCTGTGATTGATGAAACCCAATGCAACCTATGTGGTATCTGTACATCTGTTTGTCCTCAGGGTGCGATTAAGCAGGAGGATGCATAGAATGACGAGTAACAATAGTAATACAGTAAATATTGCTATCACAGGAGTGGGAGGACAAGGAGTTCTAACCTTGGCTGAGATTCTAGCAAAGACAGTTCTTCATTGCGGTTTCAACGTTCGCGTAGGTGAAATTCATGGAATGGCTCAGCGAGGAGGACATGTTGTCTGCACTGTTCGAATTGGTGACAATGCCAGAGGACCAATTATAGACCCTGGCTCTGCTCATCTTCTTGTGGGCTTCGAACCTGTAGAAACTCTAAGAGAGATTCACCTTGTGAAACAGGGTGGTTGTGTTTTGATGAACTCTCATGTTCAATACCCCGTTGCAGTTTCAATGGGGAATGCAGAATATCCTACCCATGATGAAATCATCAAAAGCATGAACAAATTCACAGACAAGATCATAGAGTTCGATGCCTTAGACTTGGCTGTGAAAGCAGGTAGCACCCGGTCTCTCAATATGGTCATGTTAGGAGCAATCATTGGTACCGGTCTTATTCCTGTGACTGAAGATACTGTAATGGATGTTGTAAAAGATGCTTTTCCAAAGAAATTCGAGAAAGTCAACGTTGGAGCTACAAAACTAGGACTTGAACTGGCAAAAGCACACAAGTAATCAAGTTAATACCAGTATTACAACTATGAATCAACCAACCTGGCTCCAGCAACTGCTACTTGTCCAATCGAAATACCTCCATCACCTGGAGGGACATTGAGATGAATTAATGGATTGAGATTGTATTGATTAATACGATCCAATACTGCTTTCGTAATGATTCGATTCAGCGCAACTCCACCAGAGAATCCCACATACTCAACTCCTTTCTCTATCGCTACTCTGCAGGCAATGTCGGCCAATGAATTGCCAAGGTACCACTGTGCGGCATATGCAATCTCGTGTTTACTGATACCTTTCTTTTGTAACTCTAAGAACTGTAACATGGCATCAGATATGTCAAGATTCAAACCATTCTCTGTATTCACAAATTTCGGGTCGACTCGCAAATCTGTTTCTTTCGCCACTGCTTCTAATTTCATTGGACATTCACCATTATAGGAATTCTCAGAGCACACTCCAAGAACCATGGCCACAGAATCAAGAAAGCGTCCTGCGCTTGTGCTGTTCATTGTGTTTATTTCCCGATCAAGCGTATCTATTAAGATATCCAAAGTATTTGAAGTCATAATTGTATCAAGACCAATTGGAGCTGCATTTACCACTTGGAGAAGCTGATCTCTATTCAAATGACCATTCAATATCCCAAGAGTTGTTCTCGAGGCGTATATCGCGGAGAGGTCACCTCCGGGATAATTTACACTCATAATTCCTCCCACTCGTTTGAACTCTCTCAAATCTCCAAACAGTATCTCTCCACCCCATGCATGTCCATCTATCCCAAACCCAAATCCATCTGCTGTAATACAAACAATACTCGTATCGTAGTCCAAAGATTGGTCCACTATCAATGATGCAAGGTGTGCGTGATGGTGTTGTACACGAAAGAGAGGGACATCTTGTTCATTGGCTAATTTCTCTGCCAGTTCAGTAGTCAGGAACTCCGGATGGAAATCGCAAGCTACTCCATCTAGTTTGCTGATATCAAGAAGGTGGAGCATGTGATTCATTGCATGAGAAAGGAAATCCAGGCTCTCTACTCGACTGATATTCCCGATATGTTGAGTTGGGTAAATACGTTCAGATTTCAATATGGAGGCTGTGGCTTTTTCTTCGGGACCTACAGCAATAGCCTTGATTAGTTTCCAAGGACCCTCAAATTGAAGGGGTTCGGGTACATATCCTCGGGCTCGTCTAATGAATACTGGATTACTATCAGGCAAGACTTTGATGACCGAATCGTCAGCTCTCTGGAACACCCTACGATCATGAACAAGAGAATAATCCACAATATCTTGAAGCTCAGATACTATTTCTTCAGGTTCGATATACATTGGAACTCCTATAGGATTAGCACTGGTCATCACCAAGGCTGGTTCTGTTGTGTATCGAAACAGAAGATGATGAACCGGAGCATAAGGAAGCATAACTCCTATGGTATCTAGCTCAGGAGCAATCAACTCTATGACATCATTAGGTATAATTGATGATACATTGGAATTGAACAAATCTTTCTTCTGAAGTAGCACGACGGGCCTTCGCCAAGATGTAAGCAAGACTTCTTCTTTAGAAGTGATATGAACAATCTGTCTGAGAATAGAGAGGTCTTTGACCATTATAGCAAAAGGTCGTTGAAATCTTCTCTTTCTTTTACGGAGTAGTTCTAGTGGTTTAGTATCGGTAGTCTTGGTTACAATATGAGTTCCTGCAATTCCTTGGATTGCAACAATGTTTCCTTTCTGAATAAAACGTGATACTTGAAGTACTGAATCACTGCATTCAATTTTCATTCCAGAAGAATCAACAAGTCTATAGATTGGTCCACATGCTTCACAGGCTGTTGTTTGAGCATGATACCTTCGATCGAGAGGCGATGTATAACCTGTATTACAAGTATCACATAGTGGAAACTCAATCATTGTGGTATTTGGACGGTCATATGGAAGGTCCGTGATGGTTGAGAATCTAGGTCCACATGCTGTACAGGATGTAAATGGATAGAGATACCATCGTGAATCAGAATTAGTTAGATCTCCAACACAATCATTACACATCGCAATGTCAGGAGGTAATACAGGTGTGAATTCTCCAGTCCTGACTGTTGTTGATTTAAGTATATCAAATGACGTAAAGGAATTACTTGTATCTTCCCAAACAACGTCAATTGTATCTACTTGGGATATGGATGGTGGTTTACTCTCAATCCACTTGATCAACGTCCGAATTTTGTCGTCTTCACCTTCTGTAACCACCTTTACTCCTGCGTTACCAAGATTCAACACAAATCCTGTAAGGGATAGTGATTGTGCAACTCGATAAATGAAAGGTCTGAATCCAACTCCTTGGACAATACCAATCACATGAATTACAGCTCTTCTTTTCACAGGCCTAGACACCTTTGATGCTCTCGTAATTATTCAAGATATTAATCCAGTGAAGTAATACAAACTCCCGATTATTAATTGTATTACAGGAAATACATTACTAATCAAATCTCCATAGGACCTCTTAAGGTTCAAGTAGGAGAGAAGAGTTGAACTGATTTGACAAGCCGTAGTGTACGTACCCGATCAATTGTTCGTGAGCCCGAGGCAACTCCATCAATATTAGCATCAATACCTGATTGTCTTAGAAACGCTCTCAAAGAAGCAGTCAATAATAGAGGTAGAAAATCAGTCTTGATTTCAAGTAACAGTCTCACAAATAGATTCATTCTTTCTAGATGGAGTATCCGACCTTCTCAACGTAGGAAATACAAGAATCTTTTCGCTTCTGTTAGAAAACAGAGTCGTGTTGTGTTCCAACATTATCTTTTACGCGGTCGAGTTGAGTGGGATGATGGATCAGGAAGAAATGTTTTTGGAGTCTATAAATTTGATGAGATTAGAGGAAATCTAATTCTAGGGTTCGTTGTCATGACACCCGATTCTGAATGGACTCTCTCAAACAGATAATCAATAGTCTAGTGTATTACAAATTTCACAATAAGACCGAACTGAAACCTACTTAAGCACAGTACACTATTCTTTGTATACAAAACTGTATCCACCCATTAGGACTAATAACCTGTGTGAGAAGACCTTGGTAAAACCCTTTCTATTGACTCTGGAGCACTTAGAAGTATAATATTGAATATCGCATAAACGGAGAGTAACCTAATTTGAAATCTGAACAAAGTAAAGAAAAGGAAACCATGAAGCAATTGGCATCTGGTGCGAAACAAGTGCTAAGGGAACCAATCCTGAAGAAACTACAGGAAGGGTCAGTATTAAGTGAGGCTCAGATAGAAACACTCCTCATTGATTTAGTAGTAGAGGATAACTATGGATCTCATATCACATATGAAAACAAGGCATCGTATCGATCTAAGCAAGGAACCAAATCACGTGGCGTTTCCAGAGGGGCATTCAACAGAACACTGAAACAGGCACGAAGAAACCTCTCACGCTGTTTCTATACAATGCTACTTTTAGCATACTTGGGTCTTTTCGAGAATACTATATTTCGCCCATTCGAAGAAGTCGCAGCACGGATTGGGGATTATCGAAGGATTCGTGATATTCTTGCCGGTAAGATTGAACTATCAGCTGAAGAATTGGAGAGTGTCAGGGTTACAGAACGGACAATCATGTCAGCACTTGATGAACTCTCTGCATCACTTGCACTCAAATCAGATATCTCCAGAAGGAAGTCAGAATGATTACTCAAGCGTAACATAGACAGTAGTAGAAAAATAAACGGCTAGAGCGTGTCGCACTACGAAGTATACCAACGTATGCGAGTACAGCCTTCTCCATCACTCAGGCAACCATTAGCATCCTGGAGGTTTGTTTGAGGAGATAGAGATGACAATGACGAACGCCTGATACGTCGGAGAGGTGTGCCTCATCGACGTCGGCCTACTTGTCATTGCACGACACACTCATATTATTCATAGTAACAATGGTACATAGTTCTAATCTTAGAACACCTTTTTTGACCAAATTTGATGGTAATTTGATACATGTATTACAAGAAATACAGTAACATATAATCTGAACAAACCTTAATCACAATCTTAGATTCATTGTACGAACAACCCCCATGAAGTTGTGATGCCCTTGACAAAAGAAAATCAGCGCGATAGAATCCTCAAAGCAGTCAAAGAACGAGTCAAGGAATCTGATGAACGTGAACGCATCCGTATCATTTCAAATATCATTGGAGACCATCGAGATAGAGACCTGGTGGATATCATTGCACAGATAGAACAGGATGATGGATGGTCCACAGCTCTCGAGTATCTACTAAAAGCTCGTAATCAGAAATACTCCTCACCAATGACCATCGGGAAGAATGAAACAAATCTGGAAGAGTTGAAGTACAGAGAAGTTGTGTTTGGTCTTCTATCATGTACTGGCTTAGAACCTGTCCCTGTAGATACAACAACCCTACTCGAGGAGCTTGATTCTGAGCGTTCAATGATTGATGCCTCACGTGTGCTTGTTCGTAAGCTTGAGAATCTAGCAGTTGATCAAATAAAAAGAGGCGACACACTATTCTTTGATTTTTCTGAGAATATTTCAATCTCTCAAGAAACTGTGAATTTGCTTCAACACTCTAGGAGCAGAACAATTCAAGGTATTTCAATAGAACAAGATGGAGATACAGCTAATATCAACAATCTATGGCATTGTGAATATGGTCGTCTCGCTCTGGCAAAGCTCGGAATCAAAGATACTCTAATCGATTCTGGTACTCTTGATCGTGTATTATCAGTAATCCAAGAACCAATTAATGCTACAAATGATACGACTGCATCTTCAAATGATGAAGACACACACTCCCGCCCATCTAATATGGAATACAGAAAGCTACTCACTCAGATAATTCATCAGGACATAAACGGACTTAGTCTTTTGGCAAGTAGACATTCATTACCCACTCTCAACACACTTCTTGATGAAGCATCATCGCAATACAAAAATTCTACAACAACTGTTGATTTCAAGAAGATTCTACAATGTATAAATGCACATATTGCAGTGCGAGCTCTTGATTCAGTAATCGTCTTAGAGAAGACATCCCATATGAAAAATCCCCGAATTGCAACACTGGCAATCTTAGCTATTGGCAATTTTTATCATGAATCTGCTGCAGCCATTTTAGTCGACAAACTATGCAGCAGTAAGAATCGTGAGATCAAAGAAACCACTGCACAGTCTATTGAAACTCTTTACAAAAGATGTCCCGAGGCTGATTATGTGATTAGTAGTCGCCTTGACGGAGAATGTACCAATCGAGGAAAGTTAGTCAAACTCCAAAGACATCTTCGTAAAGGACGAAACTTGTACTACCAGTAATACAATTATTATTTCCCCAACTCGACAGACATAAATCGACTTCGTTTATGGCGTGAGCTTATGTCAGGTTCTGATACTGAATTGGTCAAGAGTATGGATTCTTTTTTCAATCCCTCACGAGTTGCTCTTGTGGGAGCATCTGCAGATCATCGGAAACTAGGCAATTCAATCATGATGAATTTGTTAGCATCAGAGATAGAAGTCTACCCAATAACTCATAGTCGAGACCGCGTCTTGGGCGTAACTGCATACAAGAGTTTAGGAGATTTACCAGAACCTGTTGATCTTGTAATAGTTTCAGTAGCCGCAAAATATTGCCCTGCACTGATGCCTGAGATTAGAAATGCAGGTGCTAAGAACGCAATAATAGTCTCAGGAGGTTTCAGTGAAACCGGAGCTGAGGGTGCCAAGCTCGAAAAGATTCTTGTTCAGGCCGCTAAGGATTCTGAAGTTCGCATTATTGGTCCAAATTGTGTGGGAGTATCAAACAGTCTACTCTTCAATGGGACATTCACTATGATGCCCAAGCGAGGAAATATAGCATTTGTATCTCAAAGCGGAGCTCTTGGTGGGATGATTATTTACACCACCAGATCCAAAAGAATTGGGATGAGTAAGTTTGCAAGTATTGGTAATTCTGCTGACGTAGGTTTTGTTGAGATTATCAATTACTTTCGGGAGGACCCAAAATCCACCGTTATTGCTGCATATATTGAAGGTGTTGAAAAAGGTCGAGAGCTATTCGAGTCATTACGCGCAGCAGCAAAAGAGAAACCGGTTGTGGTATTAAAGGGGGGTCAAAGTGAGGTTGGGAGTCGCGCCACGAAATCACACACAGGATCACTTGCTGGCTCTGCGAAAATATTCGATGGAATGATACGTCAAGCTGGTTGTGTCACAGCTCCTACTCTTGACTCGTTAGTTGAAATTTGTAAGATCTTTGATTATCAACCTTTACCCAAAGGTCGTCGTGTTGGTATTATTAGCAATACAGGTGGCGCAGGTGTCTTGGCGACGGATGCAGCATCAAAATTGAACCTGGAAATTACTAATCTGGAAAAGGATACTCAAGAAGAACTTCGTCAAGTTCTTCCACCGATGGCTTCTGTGAATAATCCAATTGATGTTGTAGCAAGCGGCGGTAAGAGAGAGTATAGTATAGCTACTGAACTGCTGCTAAATGATAGAAATGTCGACATTCTTTTAGTCATATGTGGTGTTCCAACCTTTGCAGGAATGAAGAGGACTGAACATGCAACTGGTACACTCGAGGGAGTACAAACAGCTTCAACGAAAAAACCAGTGGTGGGAGTTTGGCTTGCAGGAGATGTTGGGAAGCCCGGGAAGGAGCTGCTGGAAATGAATAAGATACCTTGCTATGATGACCCTGCAATAGCAGCTATCTGCATATCCCGAATAACAGATTATGCAGAATTTCGCGCTCGTTAGAACAATCTTGTTTCTAATACTGGTATTACACCAAATATACTCAGCTTTCTAAAAATTCTTCGGCTATCTGTGGGAACTCTTGCGCGACTGCCTCACGAAGTTGTTTCTCTACCCACATACTCAGATTAATCGCCTTTGTCTTTCGAATCGCTCTTAGGCTGGCTCTGAGATCAGTCGGAATAGAGAAGGAAACGATAGGGCTCTTACGTTCCTTGTTAGGAACAGAAGGTAAGAGTTCACTCTGTTTTGAAACAGATTCAGTTTCTCTAATTACAGATCGTGGCTTTTCTTCATCGTCTTTTTCTGCTTCTTTTCTATATTTTCCAAGTAGACTCATTTCAGTGGACCTCCCTGAGTAAAGTTGCGTATGCTTCAGAAACAAGTTTAGCGATATCCTTAGTCACATCTGGATTTCCGGAATTCCTAAGATTCTCCGCTGCTACTTGTTGACATCCACGTGCTAACATTCGAATGTCTCGAGGGTTTCCTTTTGTTGCAATATTAATGACATCCACAGCACTATCCGAAAATGGGTAGATACTGTAGTTCTCTGGATCAAAGACGTCAATTTTGTTTTGTGCATATGCAATCCGACGACCTATGAACTCTCTAGCTTTTGCATTGCTTAGCGGTGGAACATCAAGCGGCTCTGTACGATCAGCTATCTGTGGTAAGAATGAAAGCATTGCATTCCAATACATCGTGGTCCCTGACATCACTAGAGTGAAAATAGGCTCATCAAGAGCTTCTGTATATGCATCCATCATCTCCTCGGTAGGCAAATCAGCAAGGAATCTTAGTTTATGAAAGGCGGCCTCTTGATTATCTGCAACATCCTCAATGAACAGTGCAGTCCGACTCTTTTCTTCCACATATCTTCGAAGACTTTCCTTAGCAACTGCATCGATAATCTGACTTGACTCCCATGATCTCTTGTATTTTATCCTGAGAGAGTCAGCAATAGCCGAAGCCATTTGCTTCTCATAAAGACCTGTCATTCCTACGTAGCCAGTGACAAATTTGTTACCACTGCGATCCGCTAGCGTAGGCAAATCCCGTAATGCTAAAAGCATTAACGTGCTCTTTCCGGACCCCACCGGACCTCGGATGAAGACATGTCGTTCATTTGTGATGATTAGGTCAACAATGGAATCAAGGAAGTCACTATCTTCTATGTATAGACGACTATCTGGCATCTTGAAACCACGAAAAGGAGAGAACCTAGCACCAATCCTTTCTTCCCAAGTCTTGAGAACTTCCTTACGTGTGTTGAAGTGACGAATCAGAGCACTCTCATGGATTGCAATCGTCATTTTGAGGACCTCTGGAGGTTGGTATCACAAGTACTGTTTGTAATACAATCCTGTGTAACTGATTATGGATATAAAGTGTGTGGTAAAAAAAACATTTAGACACAACCTTTTTGAAGACAATGGACTGGCTGGAAGCTCGACCTATCAAACATGACAATTTATTGGAGACACATGAAATGGATATTGAACGAATCAAGCACATCATGAACTCACTAATGATCCTCTCTCTTCTGATTTTTGGTGGCCTTGTAGGAATCATCATGATAACAAATGTTCAGTTATCCAACACAACTATTTCATTACCATTTGCGTTTCTTTTCATATTCATTATTACTTTCATAACAACAGGTCAAATCAACGATAGACCAAAACTGACGGGGAAGTATCTTCGTGACTGGCTAATCATCTGCACTATCGGAATAATCATCAGTGCACTAGCCTTCACATTTTATTGATGCCAAACACAAGAGTTTAGAACAGGTATAACATCGACCTGTTGTGATGGAGCGAAGTGATTACCATGAGTAAAATCTTGCCTGGGACTAAAACAACCCGCATGGAACTCCTCGCATTGAAGAATCGAATGCGGCTAGCTGAGCGAGGACATAATCTGCTTCGGGAAAAACGCGATTCTCTCATAATGGAATTTTTCAATGCTATAGCTGAAATCAAGGAAGCTCGAGAGAAAGTCGACTCCGCATTGTCAGAGGCCTTCTCAGCACTCACTAAAGCTAAGATGGTTATGGGTCCTGCAAGAGTCGTAGAATTTGCATATGCCAGTAAATTTGTGGCGAATTTGAGTATATCCACAAGATCTATGATGGGTGTGAGAGTTCCGATTCTCTCAGTTGAACAACAATCTCCTGAACTTCCATACTCCCTTGCAGACTCAAGCGCTAAGTTTGATGTTATGGGAGAAAAATTCAAAGAAGCTCTGAACGCAATAGTACGTTTGGCAGAGATTGAATCAACAGTAAAACGTCTTGCTCTAGAAATTGAAAAAACCAAGCGTCGTGTTTCTGCACTTGAAACAATAGTCATCCCCCGTCTTGATGCGACAGCTCGTTTTGTTAAGCTTGCCCTTGAAGAACGGGACCGAGAAGACTTCGTACGACTGAAGATGGTACGTGACTGGATCACTCAAGAAGAGAAACAATAAGGTGTATTATCTGTAATACCTTCTCTTATCGTCTGAGTTTGAGAATAGCTGCCGCCAAATCGCCCCCAGTTTCTTCAAGCGCTTGTTTTGCTACGCCAATATCTACTCCAGTCTGGCTAGCAACCAAGGCAGCATCTTCCATTGGAATCTCGATCGATTTCTTGACTTCAACCTCAGAAGCTGGTGTTTCAGTCTTTACAGGTGTACTTCCAGTCAAATCTCGTTCGCTCTTGGTTCCAGATATTTGAAATGATTCACTACCTGCTTGCTTGACCATTGTAACTTGAGCATTCAAGATGACCCATTCTTTATCATCAAAACGGATAACCACCTCTCGAACACCCTCAATCTCTTTTTGCTCAATACCCATTTTCTTCATCATTCTTGCCATTTGCTTTGGTGACATTCCTCTGAAACCCATACGATCACTTCTCTGACTGATTACTTGTAGTTATACTTCAAAACCTCTTTCTATTGGATAAAACGATTACGCTTTGTTTCATTTCACGAGAATATCAAACACAAAGTGCTCAATACCTGGTGAATATTTCTTAACATTAAACACCTCTGTTGTAGACTGAAATCCATAACCTCGACATATTTGATTGATTCTCTTAATGATACGTTTTACTTCTGATTCAGGAATGGACAAATGCATATGAATCACACCGCCTTCATCAACCAGAGTTTCAATCGCCGTTGGAAGATACGAAATCGTGTCGTGCAGATATCCCATAATAACACGGTTTGCCACTCCTCTAGGATGAACCTTGCGACAATCTCCTAACACTGCAGTCACTCTATCATTCAATTCATTCAGATTGATATTCTCAACTAGAAACTCAAAAGCTTCTGGGTTAATCTCTATTGCAGTGACTTCCACATTTGCTGCTTTAGCAATATGAAGGGTAAATTGTCCAACACACGAGAACATATCCACAACATTCTCTCCATGTTTAGTAAGGTGGGATACACGAATACGTTCTCCTTTATTTCCTCCTGAGAAAGTAAGACGAAGTGGATCAAGTTTGAATTTCACTCCACTTTCTATATGTGTAGTAACTGTATTACTATCACCAGCCACTAAGGAATAAGATGGTTGTCTCGTTCTTCCCTTTGTTGGTCCTGTTTTCACAACCACTGATTTGACACGTGAGTCATATTCTAAAGTTGTATTCCCGATTCTATGAGCATACTTCATCAATTCAAAATCCAGATGTACTAGGGCAACATGTCCTACAAGATGAAAACCTGAAGGAAGCAGAAGATTATCCGGAATATCATCACTTAATCTTGATTTGAGGAAGTTTCTATACTTCATCTACGTTCACAAATCTCTAAACGAGTCTAAGAGTACATATTACTGGGCGCTCGATCACCAAAACCTCGATCCTGTACTTTGGTTATTGCCTTTCTAAAGTCTTTTTGGGTGACACAAGTTCTCTTGTCACGAATCGCAAACATACCTGCTTCAGTACAAATGGTCTTGATATCTGCACCAGTTCGACCTTGAGTAGCTGCGAGAAGTTTGTCATATTCAATTGAAGTTTCTATATTCATGTTACGCGTGTGTATTTTGAATATCTCTACTCTACTCTCATCATCAGGTAGCGGGAATTCGATAATTCTGTCAAATCTTCCAGGTCTAAGTAATGCTGGATCTAGAATATCTGGACGATTTGTAGCACCCAACACAGCAACTTGGCCGCGGACTTCAAAACCATCTAGCTCACTCAAAAGTTGCATCAGTGTCCGTTGCACCTCTCTATCGCCTGAAGTAGCAATATCCAACCTATGAGACCCAACTGCATCAAGCTCATCAATAAAGATGATTGCAGGAGCTTTCTCTTTAGCCAACATGAAGATTTCACGAACAAGTCGTGCACCTTCTCCTATGAATTTTTGAACAAGTTCTGAGCCAATCACTCGAATGAAGGTGGCATTTGTTTCATGGGCAACTGCTCGAGCACAGAGAGTCTTTCCAGTACCTGGTAATCCCGTAAGAAGTACTCCCTTTGGTGGTTCAATACCAACTTTCTCAAACAACTCAGGGTGTAAAAGGGGATCTTCAACAGTTTCTCTAATCTCTCTCAGTTGATCATGAAGTCCTCCAATTTGTAGGTAAGAAATACTCGGAGCTTCTTCAATTTCCATTGCTCGTATTATGGGGTCTCGAGATGGTGGAAGTTCTTGAGTGATTGCAAAAGATCTCTGATTGAGCGCTACTATTACACCAGGCTGTAGTCTATCACTAGGGATTGATGATGCTACATGAACTACAAAATTAGGTCCTGTAGAGCTCTTTACAATGGCTCGACCATCTTCGAGCATCTCAGTTATTGTAGCAGTGATTAATGGAGACTGTCTTAATTTTTCGAGTTCAGTTCTCAGAGTCTGAGTTTCTTTCTCAAGTCGACTACGTTCCGCTTGTAGAATCTGTTTCTCAGTTTCGAGTGCTCGAAGTCTGCGCTCTAGGTGCCTAGTGTAGCTTTGCGAGTATGCTGAATCCTCGGCATTAGAATCATCTTTGGCGTCTACAGTTCCTGGCATTAGATGGCACCTCAGGATTTTATCAACTGCAGATGTTTTAAGGATTGCTTTGTCGGAGTGACACTATCAGATAAAACCGGGATATTACACCCATATTTTCGCATACTGTCAAAATGTCCAGTCGGTAATCTTTATCAACACACAAAGAATCATTGACAAAAAGAGGGAATCGACAGTGGCAAGTTGTGAGCTATGCGGTAGAAGCATGAAAGGTCGTGGCCGAAGCATGGTTATCGAGGGTGCGTCAATGCTAGTTTGCCCTCAATGCGCCACAAAGTTTGGAAATCAATCTGTATCCTCCGGCCCACGTTCATCATCAGCACCGAGAACTCGCCCTTCTTGGATTGGTGGTCCAGAAAAACCAACACCATCTAGACCCAGAAAACCGTCTACGCTAAAACCAAAAACTAAACCTAGATCTGGTGGTATTCTGCTTGATGATATGGATTTGATTGAGGACTATGCAAAAGCCATTCGAACTGCAAGACAGAAAAAGAATTTCTCTCAAGAAGAGCTTGCTCAGAAAATAGGCGAACGAATCTCCACTTTACAGTCTATTGAATCAGGTCGACTAAAACCAATAGGTAAGACAATCAGAGGTCTCGAGAGAGAACTGGAGATATCTCTTCTGGAAGCAGTGGGAACTGCTCCAATCAAGGTAAGTAAAGGTGGTTCTGAAGCTGGACCTACTCTTGGCGATAGAGTAATTGTGAAGAGAAAAATATCTCAAAAAGCGCGCCAAGAAGATGCTAAAGAAAATTAATGGTCGATTCTGTTAATTGAACTCATTCAGTCTAAGAACAGCTCTTATATACTATTTAGTGGTATAATATTACAGGTGTAAATTTCCAACTTTGGATGTTTTCACTATTGTAGAATTCAGTCGACTAGCTATCTGTTACATACTTGCACACTTGGGTGATTACGTCAATGGTACATACTAACTTCAATCATGACCTCTTCCGATTAGTTGTAGAAGAAATAGCAGGGAAAGAAGGGGTTGATGTGTCGACCGTTTTGGTCAATGCAGAAGAAACCACTGACGAAGAAATTGCAACTAAAACAGATTTGAAGCTGAATATAGTACGAAGAATCCTGTACAAACTTCATGACAATCATCTCGCATCATATAGAAGAATCCGTGATACCAACACAGGGTGGTTCCTTTACTACTGGAAAATTGACCCAAAGAAAGCACAAGCTTTGGTCAATAGAAAGAAACGAATGGTTCTCAATCTGCTTGAGCAGAGGCTAGAGCACGAAAGCAACAATGATCTCTATACCTGTGTGAACCGTGATTCTTCACCTGTGCCATTTGAAGAGGCAATGAATCTTTCTTTCCGATGTCCAACATGCAATGGTCAACTCGAATTTATTGACAACGAAGGGGCAATCTCATTCTTGAGAAAGCGTGTAGAAGAGCTCAAAGCCGATTTAGAAGCGTCATCATAATTCACCTTTTACTTCAATTCCTACTACAAAAGGTACTTAGCATATATAGTGGACTCACGTCAGAGGTTCCCAGTTGAAGATTGTAGTACTCTCAAAAGCGTATGGAGCTTATCGAGGAAGACTCCTAGAAACTATCAGATCAGAAATCTCCACAATGATTGCAGAACTCGATGCAAGCTTGATTAACATAGGCACCGACAAAAAAGAACGAATTGTAGCAAATATTGAGGGCGAAGATGCGGAGTTTATTGCTAATGCTCTTGCCAAAGAATATGGAAAATCCTTACTCTCAGATAATCTAAGTCGTAATGTTGAATATCCTGGTCGTTTCTTGGATGTCGGCAAAGTTGGATACGGATTGTATGTTGACATTGGAGTCACAGATTCTCCACGAATGGACGCTTTAGTTCCACTGCATAAAATGCGTGAACAGCTCAATCTACTCGGTCCCTTGAAGACGATTACTGAAGCATTCGTTCTTGTAGATTACCTCCCTATTGAGGTGAAATTGACAAGTATCGACTTGTACAATAATCGTGTAGAAGCTGAATTTGACCAGAAATTAATTTCGCGTCTGAAAGAGTGGTTGCAAGATGATCACGAAAGACTTCTAGTATTTGGCGCCAATTATAGGCAAATTGAAAGTTCATTGAAGAAATCTGGTCATAGAGAAGATATCTATGAAATTGAACAATTGGGAAAGTTCGAGTTTTCATTGAGATGCAAAAGAAGTACACGTGCTTCTGGGATGCTTGCTGCGATAGGTCCTCGATTGAGGGGAGTCCCAATGCATTTATTCATCCCAAAGGAACTTAAGGCGATGCAAAATGCCAAGGCTTGATGTCTGGCTTGTAGAAACAGGGCAATTCTCTTCTCGCCAAGCTGCGAAACGAGCCATCAAAGATGGTTTAGTCATTGTAAATGGAAAGAAATGCAAGCCATCAAAGCAAGTTTCTGAGAAAGATGCAATCGAACTCATGAGCCAAGATGCTGATTTCCCACTTGGTTTCAAGAAACTGAAAGAAATTGATGAAAAACTCGGTGGCAGATTAGTTGATTCTCCATGTTTAGCTCTTGATATCGGAAGCTCTGCAGGAGGTTTTCTAGCTTACCTAGCAAAGAAAGGAGCAAAAGCTGTTGGAATAGAGGTTTCAAAGAGATTCACTAAGAATCTACACACATTGGTGGAAGAATACCCTCTGATTTCAGTGATCTTCACTGATGCTTTTGAGATGGATCCAACTATCATAACCAATCCAGGAAATCTCGACGTTTTACTTGTAGATGTCACAACAGAACCAGAGGGTACATTGAAACTCATTGAGAGATTTACAATTCTTCTCAAAAAAGAAGGGTGGATGATAGCAGCTTTCAAATCCAATCATGATGACACTAACACATTAGAAACTCTCAAGAAAACAATCTCTCAGATGGGTTATGAAAAAATACAAGAGATGTGCTTTGATAAAGCACGTCAGGAAGTTCATATTGTTGCACTTCGCACGTAAGTAACTTTTTATTGGAATAGCCAAGGCCACATGTTTAGGGCCGCTAGTCTAGCCCGGCTATGATGTCTCGCTTACACCGAGAATCCAATCGAGCTTTGTGCTCATTGACATCGAAGGTCGCTGGTTCAAATCCGGCGCGGCCCACCACTTTTCATCTCAATACCAAAGAGTTGAAGAGTCAGTTAGCTAGAAAGGAAAAATGCGGTGAGTTCCTAAAAAAAGAGTGGAATGACTACGGCCTAACCGGGTAAAGCGGGAGTAGCCAAGCCAGGTCAAAGGCGGTGGACTTAAGATCGCATTAAGACATGGGGTCATGCAGATAAGATATCCGCTCTCGTAGGAGTTCGTGGGTTCGAACCCCACCTCCCGCACCATTTTTCTTTAGCACAAATCACAACTTCTAAAACAGATTCAACAAGAATTCGATTACCATGCCTATTCAGACCTTGATTTCATCAGCAGGATTGGTCCTACTGATGGAGCTTGGTGACAAAACGATGCTAACGACGATTTGTCTTAGCGCTCAATATAGACGTCCTTGGCTAGTACTCCTTGCCACAATGGTCGCTCTTGCAACTTCTTCCGTTATTGCTGTTATAATTGGATATATTCTCTCTGCCACTCTTCCTATTGAAATCATAACTTACGTTTCGGGTATTCTATTCATTGTTCTAGGGATCTATACACTAGCAACATCCAACTCAGATATTCCAGATACTTGTGACAATCCCGGCACTATGTTTGGAATGTTTTCACTTGTACTACTGTCAGAGTTGGGTGATAAAAGCCAGATTACAATCCTCGCACTAGCTGCTCAAACTCCTTTTGCAATCATGGTTTTTGCAGGATCACTCATTGGATTCCTCGTTGTGAATGCCATAGGTGCCTTTGCTGGAAACCGTGTAGCTGCACGAATCCCCTTGAAGATTGTGAAGAAGGTAGTAGGACTTATTTTCGTACTATTTGGTGGGCTCATTGTGTTGGGAATTCTCTAATTACAACATTCTATATGACGAAGCCTTTATGTCCCAGATAGCATCATTGAGTTCGAACTCGAAGGTGAGGATATCATTGAGTCTTGATAATTCGGGTTATATTGGTCTGGTTCTAGAAAAACTCTCTAGATCCAATGTGAAAGTTGGAGATACGATTAGTATCACTCAGGATGGAGAGGAGCATGTCGGAATGCTTATGCCTCGAAGTCAGGTTGGAAGTGATACATATCACGTCATCATTAAGCTTGACAGTGGATATAACATCGGAATACGATTGAGCCAAGAAACTACTGTCCTCAGAATAAAGGCTGGAAAGAAGAAACCTAATGTTCAACCAGAACCTGCATTAGAGAAAACGAATCTACCAACGGTATCAATCCTGAGTACAGGCGGTACAATCGCTAGCAAAGTTGACTATCGTACGGGTGCAGTTAATCCTGCTTTATCTGCTCAAGATCTCTATGATACTGTTCCTGAACTCAAGAATCATGCCAATGTTCATGCGAAAATCATCATGAGTGTACTCTCAGAAAATATTCGACCATCTGACTGGACAAAAATCGCGAAAAGTGTGGCCTCGGAGATCAAAACAGGGACAAATGGAGTAATCATAGCACATGGCACGGATACACTAGGGTTCACATCTGCAGCACTAGCCTTTGCACTCCAAAATCTTCCAGTTCCTGTTGTTCTTGTGGGTTCACAGAGATCCTCAGATAGACCATCTTCAGATGCAGCAATGAATCTTATAGGAGCAACAAATCTTGCTACAAAAGCTGATGCTGCTGAAGTTTTTGTTCTAATGCATGCAGAAACTGGAGATAGTTATTTACATGCTCACCGAGGTACACGGGTTCGCAAGTTTCACACCAGCCGACGTGATGCTTTTCAATCAGTCAATGACTATCCAGTTTTCAAAGTCGTTGGAAATGATGTAGAAGAAATCCGCGTTCCATTATTACGTAGAGATACGAATCGAAAACTCGTCTTGAAGCCAAAATTTGAAGAAAAAGTAGCTCTTTTGAAGACTAGTCCTGGGATAGAAGGAGCTCTAGTTGAGCACTTGATAGAAACAGGATACCTAGGAATTGTGATTGAAGGTACGGGTCTTGGACACGCTCCAGATAGATTGCGACCATCAATCAAGAAGGCTATTGATGAGGGGATTGTTGTTGCCATGTCAAGCCAGTGTCTATTTGGTAGGACAGACCTGAATGTTTATCGTTCCGGAGTCGAACTGCTTGATATTGGAGTTATATCTTGTGAGGATATGCTGCCCGAAACCAGCTTGGTCAAGCTCATGTGGGCGTTAGCGAATAGCAAGAACCAGGATGCTACAAAAGAACTGCTATTAAAAACGCTTGCTGGTGAGATTGACATGCGTAGTGAGGAGTCAGAATACAGCTCGAACCTTGGAGGGATTTGAGCTGGTTGAGGAGGACAGATACAGAAAACTAGGTCTTATGGTTGGTCTTGAACTTCATCAACAACTGGATACAGATAGGAAACTGTTCTGTCACTGTGC
>SOKL01000048.1 GCA_004376265.1 Candidatus Thorarchaeota archaeon | reverse complement strand
ATCTTTCATGCTGGTGACTCGAAGAACATCACCGAGTATGAGGATTTAGCAGGACAGATTGATGTGGCATTATTGCCATTAGGTCCCGGTTGTCAATCAATGACTGGTGAAGAAGTAATTGACGCGATTGTCAAATTACAAACAGATTACTTCATACCAATTCATGCTACCAACATGAACTCAGAGTTATTCATTCTTGCATATGAGGATGATCTAGCTGAAATCTCTGAGTGTCTGCCGATCTATGTTGAACACTTTACATCATATGTTTTCGAACCTTGATGTTTCAGTATAAGTTGGAGGTCTATCATCCTCCAACTCCGTTTCTTTTATCTACCCAAACATTTGAGAAACGCATCTATAGCAGCAATTCTTTCCCATCTGGATTCTTTTCTATCACATGATAACTATTTGAACTTTTGATTTTGACGTCCAGACAGAGAATTTTGGAAGAAAAAAAGAAAGGTAGGAAGAGCCAGAGGCTCTACCTTCGCCTTACAATTACTATAGCAATAACGACAACTAGAATTCCAACAACGGCTGCGCCAATCAACAAAGTCTGATCTAAGCCAGTAGGAGTTGTTGAAGGTGTTGTGGTAGTAGTCGGTGTGCTATCAGCTGGAATACTTAGCTGGAATGTGGATGGTACAGCTCCACCAGCTTTGAAGTGACTATCGTCGCCAGAGTTGTTGTGTACCGCTACATAGAACGGTGTTGACGAACCAGCACTAAATGTCACATCATCATCAGTGTTTCCTGTATCCAAAGCTCGTTTGAATTCAACATTCCAGGCAGTCCCATTATGAACAGACTCTGTAACCACATCGCCCCGGCTACCTGTTGGGAGAACAGACTTGTAACCGTTGATGAAGTCACCTACAGCTGTTGAGTTAACGCCACCTACCCATGTGATTTCTGTACCACTGTTGTCCCAGAATGGACGATCTGCATCACTGAAAGCAGCAACAGTTGTACTGTTTCCCAACGCAGCTGTGATGACTGAGGAATTTTCAGCTTGAGCAACAACTGAGTTGTCAGAGTAACCCCCAGCTGTCTTCGAATCTGCATGTCTGCCTGAACCATCCCAAAACTTGTCATCAGCCCATCCGCCTACAGCTGTACGAGATGCCTTCCAATGCCAAATATCAAATAGCATTGCATCAGCTGTACCCGGATCGTGACCACAGACAATGTCTGCACCTAGGCTCCAAGCAAACGAGATTCGATCCTCGTTACCTCCGACATTGTCCCAATGAGTTCCATTGTACGCCCACCCTTTACGAGTATTGTCCATTGTACTATCATTCCATGCCGCAAAGATGTAGACGTGAGTATCATCAGTGAGTGCTCTCAGCACAACATCGACTCCTGATCCATCAATGCTAGGAATGACCAATGCTTCTGCATCATCCCAAGCAGATTCCAACTTCTCACCATCAATGGTGATTGTATCTGTAGTGTTACTGGTCGTAAGAGTAATTCCGTCAGACTGAGCAGTTACATTCTGAGCTGCAAACATTATCGTGACAACGAATGCTAGAACGACTAGAACACTGAATAGTTTCTTTGTTTTCAAATGTACTAACCTCATTTATTCAAGGCGAATACTATATCGCGACTTCTATCGACGAACTAAATCACATTTTAAACTCATATCGAGTATTGAGTATAGTACAATATTGAATATAGTAAAAATATACAGCAAAAGTGATTATTATCACAATAGAGATGATGGAGGAAGTAGCGATATTCTACTTCCTCGTTAAGGCGTACTACACTACCTTTTTCATTAAGTTTCAAATACATTGAAACTTGTAGAGATTTCGTGGCCAGCTGACCAGATTCTCTTCGCGATTAAAAGAATAAATCAATATAAGAAGCTATCACACTTTGAGTATAGTCAATAAATGATATACTGACTCGATAATGGACGTTGATTATCTGAGCGGTTTAAACCCTCGAAGTACCGTAATGTGAACTACTTTCTTCTCAACAACCCTTCCAAAGTATTTCTTCATCTCGTTTGTAAGAATCTCTAAATCAAGAGAATCCTCTGAATCCAAACGTGGATGTTCACGTTGCTCTACGAACTCTCCAATTTCAAGAGGATCCTTGTACTTTGCCATTAGAGCAGTAGGTGAAGCAATAGCTAGAGTTCCTTTCCCGTTAACAACTCTTTGCCACTCACTGAGACATGCATCTAAGGTATCGCTTGATATGTTACCAGACACAACTAACAGGTCCAAGTAATCATCCTTCATTGGAATATCTTCGAACGTTCCGCTAACAAATGAAACATTTTCCATTCCGAATTCCGCACCTTTTTCTGTAGGATGAATTGCGTATAGATTTCCTTCTGGAAGTCTATCCTGTAGATTCGATATAATTTTTCTCACAGGACCTGCGAATCTACTGGCCGCATAAGCTATGGTTGCATCCTTTGGTAACTTCTGAACTAGCAAGTCCGTTATCATGGTGAAAGCGCTATGCTCAGGTGGAAGACTGTTAAGGTATTCAATATAGAATTCATGAACCGTTCTGATGGCTTCCATGAGGATGAGTTCACGTTCCTGATCCCCCAATTTCGCAGTTCGATACACTCTTCGTCTGGGTCCACTATTGCTTTTCTCCCATCGATCTTTCAGAAGACCTTCACTCTTCATTTCAGCTAAAATGGAATATAAACGTCCAATACCAATTGTGATCTTTTTCTGCTCAAGGTTCCTGTGTATCTCATAACCGTAGAACTCACCTTTTCCTGCTATTTTCAATATAGCTTTCTTGAGTTCTGCACTCCTCATGTCGATTCGCACTCCACTGTTGTGATGGTATATTGATAAACACATTTAACCATTGTTAACAATATAATCTGGTCGGATATTCAGGTTGATGTTTATAAATTGATGGATGCTGAAGAAATCGTCAGGATGGCGGTGGAACTTCGAAAAGAGAACCGTCTTGATGAAGCAGAGAAGATTTTGCGAGATGCTATCCGTGGTGATGATAGGGCTTGGCAACTCTGGAATCAACTGGGTCATGTTCTTGTGGCCACTAGCGATCTATCTGGTGCTGCGACTGCTTTTGAAACTGCTACTAAACTCAATCCAAACGGTTTCTGGCTTTGGTTAAGTCTTGGCTATACACGAAAAGAGCTTGATCAAATAGACGGGGCCATCAGTGCAACTCTCAAGGCCACTGAACTGGGATTACTACCCAACGAGATTGGGTCCGCTCTTTACAATCTAGGATGTTATAACTGTCTAGCTGGAAAACATGAAGAAGCCATAGAGTACCTTAGCAAAGCCTTCAATCTGGATTCTACTGTCAGAGAATGGGCTCGTGATGATTCTGACCTCATATCATTACAAGATGATGAGAGATTCACTAAACTGATGAAGGACGAATGACCTGATTCTTCTGGATATTTCTTGTACAACAATATTCTATCGTATACTTGGCCGTGGTAATTGTTTCCGTTTATGTTCAGATTGTTTCATCATCTTCAAGACTTTGCGTACCGTTTCCTCCCCGATGCCCCAGTTGATGATGTCATCTTCTTTCATCCCCTTCTCCAAGTAGAGAAAGAGAATGCTGTCGAGCTCTTGGTACGTCACACCTATCTCCCCCTCATCCGTTTGCCCTGGCCATAATCCTGCAGAAGGTGCTTTCTTCACAATTGCATTTGGAATTCCGATATGAATAGAGAGATCCCACACATTAGTCTTGTAGAGCTCTCCAATTGGCAACATGTCTGTTCCTCCATCACCATATTTTGTGAAGTATCCAATCATTAATTCACTCTTATTTCCCGTACCGAGAACTAGTCGATCTTCTTGGTTGGCCCTAGCATACCATGTCACCATTCTTAGTCTTGCAGTTAGATTTCCAAGAGCAACCCTGTCCAGAGAAAGAGAGTCATAAGCAGACACAGCATCTTTGAGCTCGAATATATCATGCTTCATTCCAAGTGATTCAGCTAGCCCTCGAGCGTCTGATACATTTTGTTTATCTATCTCAGCATCAACTGGAAGCATAATTCCCAAAACCTTGTCAGGATCAATCGCTTCACAAGCCAATGCAGCCACTAGACTTGAATCGACTCCACCGCTGAGTCCTAAAACCACTCCTTCTACACCAACTCTTCCTACATATTCCCTAATGAAATCGACAATGATTGTACGTGATTTTTCGTAGTCTTCTAATTTCAGTCCCTCTGGGAGATCCATGCAAATTCCTCACTAAGCCATCAATAAGACTCCTTTTGTACATTACTTGAGGGGCAAGGTTTGCCCATTAAGTAGTATCTTGGCAAATCAGGAGTTATGCGCCAAGCAACAATGTTTCAATTAGAAAATAGGAAAACGATACACTACCAATGTAGAGAACCATCACAGTGAAAGCCCCGATGAAAACCATCCACATCTTCTTGTCCTTTACGAAATTGTAGCAGATGAAAGTTGACAATCCTAAGAACAGTTCAGGGATTATGATATACCATGCTAGATTGCCTGTCATTCCAATCACTGTAGCAGACCACGAAGGCAAATTCACCAGAGTCAACTCCGCCAGAACGAATATCAGAATAGAGATCATAGAAACAAGACCGTACGCCGTCCTTTCCGATTTTCTGCTTTGAACCTCTTTTCCGATGAACACGATAATGAAGAATGGAATGGACCACAGTCCTGCCATATAGAATGGTATGGCACCTCCAATCATTGGAAATCCATCAACTGGAAACTGCAAGGCTCCCAAGGTTTCAGCAAGGTACCAATCTGGAAATACCATTAGGAGGCTCAGGAATAAAGCGAAAATCCAGATACTCTTCCAGTCTTCATATCCTTTCATATAGAATTCAACAACTATCAGTCCGTTGTAGATGATGACCAATAGGAGCATTTTCCCACTCACTGTTGCAGTTGGAATGGGTACTAACAGGGTTATTGCAGCAAGCACTGCAAAGATGACGTGAATCAGTACAAAGTCTTTGATTGGCTTCTCGCTGAATATTTGCATAAATCCCCTTCACTGAAATCGAACCTATAAATTGTGGGAATATAATTCATATAGATTCCCTGAGGAAATCAACGAGTTCCGAGTTCATTTGAGAAACATGCTCTCCCAACCAAACTAAATGTCCTATACCCTCAAGTCTGACTAATTTTGCATTTGGAATTGATGATGCAGAAAATTCTGCATTAGCAAATGAAACATCCTTATCAGCTGTTCCATGAATTACTAGTGTCGGGATTCTAATATCCTTCAGATTTGCAAAAGATACTTTTTCAAGTTCTTTCAAATCGTTATCGAGACCAACCATTCTCGGACTCATTGGACAGGCCGTTTGAAGGAATCTTTTAACCCAGGAAACTTGTTCAGGATTAGACATAACCTGTTCTACATAGGTGTTAATTTCTTCAGATGGAAGATCTACAATTTCCTTGAACATTGTTTTCAACGAAAATGCAGGCCAGCGTCTTGTCAATATATCAAAAATCCACACACCAAAATCCGCCATCGTTCCTGAAACGAAAATCCGCCCTAGTAGAGAATCCGTTTGACCCTCTTCTACAATATACTCCTGGCTAACTGCAGATACTAAGACAAGGGCTTTTACTCTATCCGGATAACGTAAACCAAAATGAATCGCAGGTGGACCTCCTGCAGATGCTCCAAGGATTGCGACCTCTGTAATTCCAAGTGTATCTAGTAGTGCCGCAATTGCATCTGCTTGTTGCTCAAAGGTTTCTCCTGTACTTAGAGGTGTACGAAGATATCCTGGTCGGGAGATAGCCAATAAGGAAAATCCTTCACTAATCCACATTTCCTCGTCCAGCAAGCTCTGGTCATAGCCACCGGGTCCTCCATGGAGCATGAGGAGAACAGGACCGCTACCCTTCAAGGCATATTCAATTTCACCCGCAGATGTGGAGGTAACTTTGCTGTTTCTATTGAGATTTGAGAGCAAGATTCGCTTCCATCGCCTGAATGTGATAATAATCCATACAAATAGTAATACGGTGAAGACAATAACAAGCTCTAGCAGCATGATGTTTCGAATCAGATTGGTGGTATATCATTCTTTGCTCTTTCAGGACCTCCAATTACAAACGGTGTGGAAATCATGCTAGATTCAATGAATGACAAGAAGGATGAGGTTGGTGGTCAGTGCCAGCAAGGCAAATGGTAGGAGGGGGGGAGTTATGAGGGCATGTTACAGAAAATATTGCCTCATCAGCCACCAAACCACCAAATTTCATACGATGAACTTCCTAATAAGGAATGCTCTCGTTGTGAAGAATATTACACTATAAACATGTCCTGTAGCGTAATCCTATTCAATGAGTTGAAGGAACGAAATTCTATGTCAGATAAATCACAAGAAGAGCACAAGTACGATATGAAGAGCAATTGGGTCAAAGAAAAAATTGTGACCATTGAAATAGAAGGAAAGAAGGATTTTCACGTAGCAACTCCCCCTGATTTCTGGTCTGAAAGTCCAAAGGGACTGCTTTCACCAGAGGATTTGTTCGTTGCTTCAGCTGTATCATGTTTTGGCGTGACATTAGTAGGTGTTGCTAAACGTTTCCATGCTGAGTTCAAAGATTTTCATGTGTCCGCAACAGGAACTCTCGATAAAGGAGAATACGGATGGGAGTTCGACCAGATCACAATCAATGCAAAGATCATAGTCACAACTGAGAAGGACAAGAAACGAATGGAGAAAGCTGCAGAGCGAGCACACAGATATTGTCTTGTTGCAAATTCCATGAAATGTCCCACTCGTTTTGAAAGCGAAGTCATTATAGAATGAGCAACTCAAAGTTTATTAACAATTGTTAATGAATTATTAACATGGACGAACATGTCTACAACCTGCAAGCCCGTATCCTTCGACCAATGTTTGCAGGCGTAAAGATTCACGATATGGAAGAGTTCGAAGTTACAACTACTTCCGATTGGTGGCCCGATGCTCCAGGGGGATATCATACTCCTCATGTGATGCTTCTTAGTGCTGCCGCATCATGTCTCCTTGTCATGATGTTTAAAACTAGTGCGGCGTTGCACACTCAATTCAAAGATGCTTCTGTTGATGCGACTGGCACAATGGGAGAACATGATGGAATCTGGAGATTTGATAAGATTCAGTTGAAAGTTAGAGTTGTTATTGAAGACGAATCCTATCGTGAAAAGGTCGGGAAAGCGGTTGATATGGCTAGCAAGACATGTCCCGTAGCTAACTCACTTCTGACTCCAGTGATTCTAGAACTAGAAATTGTTGTTGGTTAATCTTACTGTGATAATTGTGGTAGCTGTATCTCAGCGGTGTATTCGTTTCCACACTCGCAGTTGAGTTTGACCGACCAACGCCCGGGAACTGGTACTTTGAAATCAGCAATGTGGTCCTTGAGGCTGTTCTTTATCCCTTCTATTAGTTTGACGTACGCAGATGATAATGCAGTAATCTCTTCAGGAAAATCTAGATCCGAGAGAAAGTATCTGAACACTTTCTGACACTCAGGACATGCTGTTACAAGAAGGTGTGTGACATCACTACACTTCTCGCACTTAATCTCGCT
>SOKL01000239.1 GCA_004376265.1 Candidatus Thorarchaeota archaeon | reverse complement strand
TTGACTGAACCTGAGCTGGCATATCAATTGAATGATTCCGGGGCTGAAACTATCATAGTGTGGGATGCTCAACTTGAGAAGGTCAATAATATCAAGGACAGAACCAGACTTCGGAATATAATCATCACTAGTGTAATGGACTATATTCCAAATGCACCTAGAGACCCTCCTGAAATAGCTGGCACAATGCAGTTCCTTAATCTAATCAACAAAACAAAACCAGACCCTCCACAGTTTGATATCGATCCTAAGACGCAAATTGCAGTGCTTCAGTACACAGGTGGGACATCAGGACTTCCTAAAGGAGCCATGCTTACACATTACAACTTGGTTTCAAATGCTATTGCTACACACAGCTTAGTGTCTTCCCAAATGCAGCGAGGAAAGGACACAGGACTTACAAACCTCCCTCTATTTCATATTTACGGGATGACAGTATGTATGAATGTGTGGATATACAATGGCTCTCGAATAGCGTTAAATCCCGACGCCCGAGACCAAAAATCACTGTTTGATATAATTCGAGATACAAAGCCCGCTATGTTTCCGGGTGTGCCCACAATGTACATGCGACTCTTAGAGCGCGATGACCTCGAGGATTATGCAAAGGATCTGAAATCAATACGATTCTGCAATACTGGAGCCGCAGCAATGCCTCCTGAAGTATTGCAAGAGTTTGAAGAAAGAACTGGCTGCGTTATTGTTGAGGGTTATGGACTAACTGAGTGTTCTCCTGTCACTCATAGCAATCCTGTTGCTGGACTTCGGAAGGTCGGATCTATTGGAATGCCACTTCCTGACACAGAGGTCCGAATCGTTGATATCGATGACCATAATAAAATCCTTCCCATCGGAGAAACGGGCGAGATATTGATAAACGGGCCGCAGAGGATGCTAGGATATTGGAACAAACCAGATGCTACTGCGGACCAGATTAGAGATGGATGGCTTTTGACTGGCGATATAGGAAGATGTGATGAGGATGGATACTTCTACATCATGGACAGAAAGAAAGACATGATCAATGTGAGTGGTTTCAAGGTCTATCCCCGAGAAGTTGAAGATGTCTTATTTGAACATGAAGCTGTTGAAAATGCGGCTGTTGTAGGACTTCCAGATTCTAAGATAATTGGTAGTGACATTGTCAAAGCGTACATTGTCTTGAAAGACGGATTTCAGGCAAGTGATGAGCTCCTAGGGGAAATTCGGGAGTTTTGTCGGGCAAATGTTTCACCATACAAAATTCCAAAGTTCATTGAGTTTAGAAAAGAACTACCTGAAACACTAGTAGGTAAAGTATTGAGAAGAGAACTGCAAGAGCAAGAAGCTTTGAAAGCTGAATAACATCTGCATACTATCTGAAAGAAATGGGAGCACTCTATTCTGTGCCACTTCTGTGTTCTCTCAGTTTCTCTTTCGAACGACCAGATGTGGAGCTGCACCACTATGAACTCTAGGTCGATTAGAATCTAAACCTACAAACCACCTATCAAAACTATTAAAAGTAAATTAACTATTGTGAATTTTAGTGATAATAATGACTATGTACATGTTATATCGATCAAAAGCAAAATCCAGTGAAGAACTGGATGAATTGAGGTTGAAGTTTGAGGAGATCTACAAGAGACACAAAGTGGACATTGTAGGTTTCTGGGTTAATGCTGAGGATGAGAGTGAAGCGTACTATATGTCCAAGTATGAGAACGAAGAACACTACAAGAGAACTGTTGCAACACTTCGAAAGGATGAGGACTATGTTCGCCTTGGTGCAGAACTTGAGAAGACTAGGGTAGAAAATGAATCTAAACGCCTTATACCCAAATGGATTCCTTAGAGAAATCCAGCACAATAGAAGGTGCATTGGCAATAGCAACCGCACCTTCTACCTTCTTTTCCAACTAACAGATGTTAGCCTAGTGATCCTTCCTCACAACTTGTCCCTCTATGAAATGTGAGTGAAATCGCAATTTAAGTGGCTTGCATTGAGTTAGGAATTTTGAGTCAAGAAAGTGAATCTAAACTAGCAGGGGTTATACTACCCTGCTCTGCCCTTTTTTCAGAATTAGATAAGTATTATTTAATACACTTGGTGTACAGCAAAAAGAGTACGAGG
>SOKL01000390.1 GCA_004376265.1 Candidatus Thorarchaeota archaeon | reverse complement strand
TTCAAATGGAAGCAGAACACGGGATGACTCTAATGGTCGCCATGATTGCAGTCACAATGATTGCCTTAGCTTTGATTGACCTCACATACAAAGTTGATTCAGCACAAGAGAAGTTGATGAGAATAAGAATGTCAAGGAGTTAGTATTGATGCAGCAGGTTGAATTATTCGTTGTAGCCGTAATTTTCTGGGGTGGAATCTTCGCATTCCTGGGATATCTTTTCTTGAGAATGATGGCAATCGAGAAACAGCTTAAGATTGTGAAATCTCAGGGTGAGGGGGACTAACAATAATGAAAAAGAAGACAAGGATAGCAGCTATTGCAATTATCCTAGTTGCAACAATTGGTCTTGTTGCATATGCAATGTTGAACCTCTTTGTCGATCCTTATGTCAGTGTGGACGAAGTCGTTGAGAATCCTGATGCGTACATGGGTCGGACAATCCAAGTCAAAGGAACTCTTCAACCAGGATCATTAACAGTCACTGCAGACAATGTAACACTTGTTATTGAGGGAGATAACCGCACGATTACAGTTCTATTACTTGGAGAAGTGCCGGACATGATGGATGGTCAAGAAATTGTAGCAATTGGTACATTGGAGTCGGCATCTCTCATAAGAGCGACTGAAATATTGACATCATGTCCTAGTAAGTATGAAGCGAATTCCACCGCGACGTATTGAGGTTACTTCCACTCGTCGCCAAAGCGAACCTTCTGGCCTACAGGTCTAGGTTCAACTGACCAAGGCACAGGGTTTCGTACCAAGGTTGCTGCAAGTTGTGCAACCCTCTTCCCAATTTGACTTGCCATTAGAATTGCTTCTGTGTCAGATCTTATGTCACCGACATTTAGTGAAAACCCAACAGGCCAAAAAGCAGAACCTGGCACAATCATCTCTTTTACTAACATGAAGAATAAAAGCTGAGATAACACTATGTCTGTCCCTGACCGCCTTCCAACAACAATTCCAGAACCAACCTTGCCTTCAAGGTGAATAAACCTTCCAGTCCTGTCAAGGAGATTCTTCAAGAGTGTAGTAAGTGATGCATAATGGCTGGGTGAACCAAAAATAATCCCATCTGCCGTTAGCATGGTTTCTGCAATCTTGTTCAGTTCATCATCTTTTTTGCATCTTCCAAGATCAGTACAAGCATTGCAGTGTTCACAGATATCGATATTCATTCCAGCGAGTTCTATGAACTCAATCTTAGCACCTTGCTTTGCCGCAGCTTCAAGGGCTGTGGTAATGAGAATGGATGTGTTACCGCCAGACCTCGGACTTCCGGAGATTCCCAATATACGTGTTCTCAATAAATCCACCAAACAAGTTCCAACTCGATTCAAAGTACCTCTTGAATGTTCTTTTCTAACTCCCCCTGTTTTGGAATGGTTGACTAATAACTTCTATGACAAGAACTAGTTCAACAAGATGCATTCTACAAGATAGAATGTACAATTGCACTCTGTGTTAGCTTGGTGAAGATATGAAAGAAAGGAAACATGCTCACAGTGACACAGTCAATCCTTCTCATGATATTAATGTGAACATCAGCAAATAATGTATGAATGTACATGCCATTGAAACGCGATGATTCCTCTTCCGTTATTGCCAGGCAGATTGCCTGCGCATCACATGGTTGGTATAAGCTACCATACTGGCGCTATATCGCAAAAGGACTATCGCCCGGCTGGAATATGCACTGTCATCTTACAGCTTACCGCATCCGCATACAGCCAGAGGATCAAGCCGACATCTCAGAGTTACTCGTTTGAACTGCTGCCTCATATGGTCGAGTATAGCAGAGGGGCAATTAGACGAGCAATCTCTTCAGCGCTATCTTGAGTAGAGAACTTCCGGAGAAGCAGACGACCTGTGGGAAAAATACTGACCACGCGGCCCTGGTCATCCTCAAGGAGTAGAATTGCAGCGAGGCACAAACGGGCCTTCATTCCTGTCATATCTACGAGCTCGTTCTTGAGCGACAGTAGATCTAGAGCAAGCGATTTCTTGGGTCGGACCTCGAATGCAGTTCTGTCAGAACACAGCTTCAATACAAACTGCTCAGTCATGTCTGCCACTTCTCCTCAGAATGAAAACCTCCGCTCTGGAG
>SOKL01000058.1 GCA_004376265.1 Candidatus Thorarchaeota archaeon | reverse complement strand
GATGGTCGGGACGGCCGGATTTGAACCGGCAACCGATGGATCTACAGTCCATTGCTCTGCCAGATTTCTCAGAGGCCGCCGAAACGACACTCTTTTGAGCTACGTCCCGATTCGGGCTTGGTTTTTCTCCATTTCGTTAAAAGGATTACTCCTTGACAATATGCTAATGCACGGAACGTAGCTCACTGACCTATTCCTCGGGATGAGTGAATCTCAACTACAAGAAACTCCTGTGCTCCACCCTTCCCTGACCTGATGTCACCATCGAACTTAGATGTCAAACTAAGTTTGGTCTGGGCTTTGTCAACTCTCATTGGAATAATATCCCTCCTGAAGACCTGGCTTCTTTCTCCTGTTTGAATGTTGGAGTATCACTTCCAACAACAGTGAGTATTTCCACAGTACTTACCACGGCGGGGTCATTATCACTCTTACTAGTTCTATCGCTAAAACTGGCAAGGTCCGATGGGACAAAGTGAACAGCCGCGGACTCCCTGGAACTTGATGATTGTTCCTTTTTGGAGAGTAAGGACTTCCCTCGAGATGAACAAGTCTTCCCTCGGGCTTTCGGTCGTGTGCTTCGAGCTATTGCACTAGCCCACTTACCTTCTTTTCAATTACGAATTATCATTGAATGGATTATCTGATAGTCTATAGAATTTTCGATAATATTTCACACTCAGAGTTGGATGAGCGGCGACAGCTAGAAGGAGACGATCATCAGGGTCTGCTACTACTATTATTCCTCTAACAGGACCATCCATATTCTGAGATACCCATCCCATATATCGTGAGGTTTGTCCGACAACAGAATCATTTGAACGTCCTTTTTTGGTTTCGACGACTACATTGCGGCCAGTACTATCCCTCATCAAGAGATCTATTCGACCAGCACTACCCACAGGTTTTTCCTTCTCGATTAGCTCTAATCCTTCTTCTATTAGGTTTGGGTGATTCGCCAAATATTCCTGAAGATCAGATTCTCTAGATGCTAACATTAGAGAGTCTTGATATTCCTCAAGATCTTCATTAGATTCTGGAATTGTTCTTTCACGACTTTCGTCCCACAAAAGTAAGTTTACAGCATAGAAATCATTGACTTCAAGAATTTCTTTTGCTTTGGAAAAGATAACTATGTCACCAAGAATCTTGATGGTTCTTTCATGTTGGGGATTGTTTGTTGCGATATTGTAGATTTGAGATGCATCATCTACTGCATCAGTCAGTTGACTTTCATCAAGACCCAGAACTTCTCGTGTAGCCATTGTTGTTAGAGGATATTTTTCGGGATTACGCATGAAAAGAAAATGGGATGTAGTTACTCTTCCTATTCCACCAAGTGTAAGAAACGAGTCAATCCTTCGAACAAGTGAAATTGATTCATCAAATAGAATTCTCAGACCATTATTAAAAGATTGAATACCAATGGAAGAATATAGGTTGCTACCTAGCGCCCTGTTATGCATCACTCTTCTCATATGCCAAAATAATTTGTCAATCTGATTCTCACTCAAATCATCTTCTGGGAAATTTACTTCTTCGAGTACTTCAGTGAATTTATCAATATGTTCTGTTCTATCAGTTCGAAGTCGCTCTACCACTCTTGTATCTTTCACGTGTTTTTTGATGCTTTCTAACAGTGTGGTCTGTTCTTCTGTAAATTGAAAATTTGATATTTTTAACACTCCCCCTATTGATTAAATTGCTAATACATAACTTTCTGAGAATTTCAGAGCTATGTCCCGTGCGATTCGATTGCATCTCTAGTAGCAATAAAAGGATTGCTCAGCAGTCAATATTCAGTAATGTTGAAAGGGGTGTAATACTTCTCATATAGATGGAGGTTTAACTCCACTGAAGCGTCCGATAGAGTCCACATTTCCGATTACCAAAGTCAACAAGATTGCTGAGAAGGAATCGACTGGTTTTGGGAGAAGGCATTATCGACCGGTCTATGTCATGCATAAGTGGTGGGCAAGGCGACTTGGTTCAGTTTTCCGTTCGATTCTTCTCTATTCAGTCGCTGAGGACAAGTTGCAAGGTTGGGACGGTAGACCAAGCAGTCTCTGGAAGTTATATTCTGAGAATGTGGATTTGGGTGGTAAGGTTGTATTAGACCCCATGATGGGTGGAGGGACGACCGTAATCGAAGCACTTAGGCTTGGATGCAAAGTGATTGGTGGGGACATCAATCCGGTTTCGTGGTTCATCGTAAAGAAACAGATCGAGGATATTGATCCTGAGCTTCTAAGGGATTCGTTAGTTAAGCTTGAGAAAGACCTCGGACCTGAGTTGAGGCAGTACTACCAGACATCATGCCCCGAGTGTGGAGAAACTGCTGAGGCTATCTACTATTTCCATTACAAAGTAGGATTATGCTCAAAATGCGCAAAAGTAACACCCCTAATGCGTAGTTTCTTCCTCGCTAAGAGTCCAAATAGTGAGGGTGATTATGTAATCTGTCCTCAATGTTGGAACGTTTTTGAAACAAAAAATGCTCGAAAAATGTCCAAATGTACGAAATGTGACAACAAATTCATTCCCACAGATGTATCCTTCTCTAAAGGTCGTAGATTTACATGCATAGATCACAAATGTGGTAATAGTGAAAAGATAGTTGATTCTGTACGGGATTCGGGTAAATTTCGGGAACAGATGTACGCAATTGAGTTCTACTGCAAACACTGCGATAACTCTGGTAGCAAACGACTCGCGAAAGGGAGAGGATACAAAGCTTCGGATGATCGAGATAGAATAGTGCTAGAAGAGGCATGTAAAGAGTATCAAAAGGAAAGCCAAAAACTACCAATTCCTGATACTCTGATTCCGCTTGGAGTAGAAACAAAACGTGCACTAAATCATGGATACAAGAAATTCAGCGATATGTTCAGTCCTAGACAGCTATTGAATTTGGGAAAGATCTATCGTTGGATAATGCAGATTGAGGACAGGAATCTCAAAGAGTTTCTTCTCTTGGCTTTCTCTAACAGTCTCAAGTACAACAATATGTTTGCAAAGTACAATGCGACAAGAGGTTTCATCACAGATATTTTTCGAACTCATTCCTATTCACCTTCAATGTCGCCAGTGGAAGCTAATTGCTATTACACGTCAAAAGGAAGAGGCTCCTTTACAGCGTTTGTCAATCTAGTGATTGAAGGCAAGGAATACTGCAGACTTCCTTTCGAGCGGGTTCATGATGGAGAGTCAATGAAAAAGATACAGTTCCCTCGCCAAAAACCACGAAAAATAGCTGAAAACTATCAAGAATTGATGAAAGATGCAGATGTTTTGCTCAGATGTGGGTCATCCGAGAGCATAGATGTTCCTAATGAGGTAGTGGATGTTGTAGTTACTGATCCACCCTACTATGGAAATGTAATGTATTCGGAACTCTCGAATTTCTTCTACGTGTGGTTGAGAATTGCACTGAAAGACCGATATGATATCTTTGAAGATGAACTTGTGCCGCACGAAAAGGAAGTGATAGAAAATCGATACCAAGGAAAAGGGAAGGAAGAGTTCATCGATGGGTTGACTCGGGTATTCACCGAAAGTAATCGAATTTTATCGAAAGAAGGCATCATGGTTTTCACCTTCCATCATAAAAGAAAAGAAGCCTGGGGAGCTCTGCTCAGGACAGTTTTGGATTCCGGATTCTACATCGTGAAAACATATCCTGTCAGAAGTGAGATGAAAGCATCTACACATCTTCATGATTTGGATAATATTGTGTACGATATGATTCTTGTATGCAGGGAGAAAGAGGTGGACGGATCATCAAAATCATGGAAATCGATCAAGAGTTCGATACATCGTTCAGTGCAGAAGATGATCACGCAGCTAAAGAATGAAGGTGAATCGCCCACCCAAGCGGATACATTCACTATGATACTAGGAAAAACTCTGGAGTTGTATTCGAAACACCACCCACAAGTTATGGTAAATGGCGAACCAATAGATCCTGAACATGCCTTGGAAACTATCGATGAATTGTTGGGTGGTTTATAGCAGTGTAAGCAGACTGCATTGTATGAGAACTACCCGGATACTTCGTACTTGGGACAAAATCTCCTCTGATTTTGTGGAAATTCCAGTACAATATCCGCCGGATACCTCTCTATCTTGTGGTGAATGTAGGTACTATGATTCCGAAACTGGGCAATGCAATGGCATAGGTTCATTACAATACAAAAGAAAGATACCTTTTCCCAGCTATGTTCCACGGGTCAGAGAGTGTACAGTTCGGCTTCCACCTGATCTTCTATCGTATGTGTGAATTTCCAAAAAAAATAGAGTTGTTGGAAATATCAAATAGGAGAAGAAGAGACTGACCAATCAGGTTTTAACTCTGGTTCTAAAACTCCCATGAAATGACCGGTAGAATTTGTAATGTTGAAAAAAACAAGGAAAATTGTGGTTGTTCATATCCTGGATGTCCAAGAAAGGGCTACTGTTGCGATTGTCTACAATATCATTGGAAGCATCGTGAACTTCCTGGATGCATATTTCCTCCAGAAGCTGAGAGAACATATGATAGATCGCTAGAACACTTCCTTGAAGTCTGGAACAAGAAAATGGGAAAGAAGTAGCGAATGGCGGGCGCGCCAGGATTCGAACCTGGGACATCTTGCTATCTTCTTAGTGTCTGGAAGATGTATTCGAAATTTCGTACACTGTTTCCTTCACTTTATTCCTGTTTCGTTTTATGACAAAAACAACTCTTTCGACGATATACAGGATAGGAATTGCGATGAGTAGTATTGTGTTGACAAGACCGGCACTTTTCGGGAGTCTAGGGTGACTGACCCCCATACCCAACCCGGGGATTTCGTCGCCATCGACAATCAGTTTAGAACCAAAAAGGTTTCCAGTCGTGGTCTTAGCAATGACTCCGTTCCAGCCAGCAGCCCATCCATGGGTTTCATTGATAAAGTCTATCGAAGTCATGTCCCCAGACAATGACTGACTGTACCAGTTGATCCCGCCATCGGGTGTATAGGCAAGTGTGTTCAGACCGTTTCCTACCAGCCACCCGTTGTCCTCATCGATGAACTCAATGTCTCTGTAGTGGTCGTAGGTGTCCCTCCATCCGGACACCGTCATGTCCTCACTCCACGTCATTCCATCTGTGCAGTGCGAAACACCAAGGTCCCAACCCAGCGCCCAAGCCTTAGACTCGTCTATCACAGACATTGCATTGGTACTTCGATTTCGCTGTCTATGCCATGTTGTCCCACCATCTGGGCTTCGGTAGATTCCTGTATAGCCACATGCCCAGATGACATCGTCCCCAACAAAGTTGATCTCGAACAATGTCTCTTCGAAACTCCAGGTTTCTAGGTCATGCCAGGATGAGCCGCCATCGTCTGTGTATAGAAGTTTTCTGCTGATGCTCGCCATCCCATATGAAGGGTCACGAAACGTCACCGTGGCGAAATTGCTGCTTGCAGTTCCAGGAACAAACGCCCAGTCCTCACCTCTGTTCTCAGTGTGCAGAAGACCCTCGTCGGTGGCTATCCAGACTGTGTCTACATCTACAATCTCTATCTTTTCATGAAACATGAACACCTCACTGTCAGCAAAGACGAGATCCCAGTCCCTCCCTCCATTGCTCGTGTGCATCACGATTCCATTATACTTGTCCTCAAAGTCAGTCCCGTTATCTCCCTGTCCAATGACCCATCCTTCAGTTGCATTATAGAAAGCAATGTCGTCCCACCAATCGACCGACATATCAAAGGGGCGCACTAGAATCTCCCACTCTGCCTGAGGTTCGACGGTTCGGGTTTCATATGATGTGATAGCAACACTTGAAACTATCAATGCAATGATGAGTATGGCTATTCGAACAACAAGTCCAAAGGAACTTACTATCCCCGCCTTCTCACCCGTTCTTTTGGTAGTTATTGCATCTTCAAGCATTGCATTCTCTCCATACTAGTGGGGTGGATATTCATCTTTCGATTATCAGGTTAACGTACTACCTACATCAGATTCTCTCAAACGAGATTCTCTAATTCCTTACTGTTCGATACAGAAGTGCTTAAGAGGAAATTACAATCGATGATTGTTGGGCGCGTAGTCTAGTGGAAAAGGCACCAGCCTTCGGAGCTGGGTATCCCAGGTTCAAATCCTGGCGCGCCCGCCAACCAATTGTTTTTGACCTCAATTCCTTAGTTCCCTTTCCATTCCTGTCCGTTCTCTATCACCCTATCCAGACTAGACTATAACCCATTTCTTATTTTTGATGGTGAGTGAACCACAACGTAAGAAACTTCTATGTTCCGCCCCTCTCCTGCCAGTGTCACCACCTCTCGAAATCCAAGAGATTTCAAGATTAGCAAGAGCATTGTCAACTATCATCGGGATGTGATCCCTCCTGAAGACCTGGCCTCCTTCTCCTGTTTTAGTGTCAGACCATCACTCCCGACAACAGAGAGAGTTTCCACAGTTCTTTCCACGGCAGGGTCATCATCACTCTTACCAGTTACATCACTGTAACTGAGAAGGCTCGTTTGAGCAAAGTGAACGGCCGCGGACTCTCCGGAACCTGATGTGGGCTCCTTCTTGGAGAGTAAGGACTTCCCTCTGGAAGGCTTCTTCCTTCGGGCTTTCGGTGGCGCACGTCGGACCTTGTCCAAGGTCCTAGTCCACATACCTAGTCCTCTCACAGAGTGCAGTGACTTAGTGAGCTTGAGCATGCGTGCAGCGATGTTGATACTACCATTCCTGTCAGCATTGGTTTTGTATCCACAGGACGGACAGTGGAAGTAGTTCTGCTTGGGTCGTCTACCCTTGCTTCCACACTTCCAGCACATGATAGAAGTCCACGATTCAGGAACAGCTCGGAATCGAGCATCTCTTCTGTCGATCTTCCATCCAAGCTGCGCAAGTCCATGTTTCAGGCTGTCCGTTATTCGAGCAAAGGCTCAGGAGTGTATCATCCCTCTGAACTTTCTACCCCGATAATTTCCTCGTCTAGCAAGCATTCGTATATTCTTCAGACGACCAATGGCAACGTAGAGTGTGAACTTCTTGGAAAGTTCTGAGATGTAGTCAAGGATTTTTCTTACAAGGACACGGTCATATTCACGAGCGATATTCTCTCGTTTGGAACGCATTCGACGGAGTCTCTCAGCAATCCTATCAAATGACAGATTGTTGTTTCTCCGAGTGTTCATCTCTCTCTGCAAGTCTGAAACAAGTCCATCATACTTCTTAATGAGCTTGACCTTCTCCCTCTGGACAAAGTAGCGGGTTTCTCTAGTCTTCTCAGGTGTGAGAATAGTCGAACATGCAGCTTTCTCGATGCCAAGGTCAATCCCAAGAATGGCTACAGGAAGGTTCTCATTCTGAACCTGGAAAGTGGTGATTCGCACAGCAAATGTCACCCACCACTTCCTACTTCTATCGACGTAGAGTTTGACAGCTTTCGTTTCTCCCTTTCTCATTTGGTTCAGATGATATGGTGACATCTTTAGAGGAATGATTAGTCGATCGTGGTGAATCCGACCCTCTTGTACTGAGTCAAGTGAGTCTCTGAGATCTAACCACCATGTGGGTACAGTGGTTCGATTTTTCACCATTCTGAACGTCCTATCAACAAAGGACCATCGGGGGATTCTTCTGACACAACTGATTGAAGTGGGTCGTGAAACTGTGCGACCGTTCCTCTTCAGTTTCAGGTAGCTCTCATATAACGCGACTGCTGTCTGTCTACATTCAGCCATTTCGTTCTGAGAGATTCGGGGAAATCGAATCTTGAAGTCATGGGGTACACAGGACCTCTGACTATATCCCGATTTGACCTTTTGTGAGGTCATGGTCATTTTTGATAGCTTTGTGTCATCAATATTATCTCTGTTCTTTCCTGTAAGCAAATCGTTTTCGTTTTGTTCGATTATTCCAAGATATGCACGAATCACTCTGGTGTCTCGTCCAACGATCTGTCTAAGCCTCTGCTTAGTTCTCTCGGTCATTACCTCCCAATTGATTGGGACCTTGACCGAGATTGTCACACCCTTGGACCTAGCCATCGCATTTCGCCTTGTTATTTAAAGTTCTAACCCGTTTCGGTCAGTCGAGTTCATGACCCGATACAAGTTGAGTTCACTCCATCTCTTGTTTCCAAGATAGGATATGTACTCGTACATTAGTCCACATTGATGTTATTTAAAGTTATTAAGCTAATTATTCAAATCACTATTTAGATGTTTGAAACATATGAAATAATTGATTCTATGGAAATAAAGGATTAATGGAATACCCGCAAGAATTAAGAATAAATACCCTGTACAAACCAATGTAATGTCACGAAAACGAGGACGACCTAGGAAAATCCAGGTCTTACCCACTCATCCAAACAAAGTGATCTCGACAGCAATGAAGAGGGGACTTTCATCAGCTGTAGAGCTACAGAGGGACATCAAGAACAAGAACACATTCGGTCTTTTCGAGAGTTCTCAGAATATTCTCTCTCATGCAATGAGTGAGTATTATCAAACAGTCAGAGCTGGGAAATCAGACCTCTCACCAATCATTCAGGTTGAGAAGAATGTCAGACGTAATATACTGGACATGTTCTGGGAGGTTGCTTCTGCATACGGAAACACCGAAATAAAACGAGTGAAGAAGTCTGATGAAACAATTGGTCCTCTAAACCAACGCTTCAACACATGTGGAGCGGAACTACGAAATTTCGGAATGACCATGTTCCCATTCCCAAATCCAGAGTTCTTTGGATATCAGATGAGGAATATTGATGGAAAGGAAACGACATTTCGTTCAGCGGGTTATAGAAGGGACTCATATGGACCCCACACACCCTTGGTCCATCCCGACCTACCATCACTGGACTTTGTCGATGCAGTCAGACACCACCTCGACTATCTGGCCACTTTCTGCTACAAATATGACGTTCCACCAAGGGAAACTGGACGGTACTGGAACCTGTATCAACAAAGGGCACGACCCTTTCTCGAGCACATCTATTCTGAGTGCTCTTCAGGCAAGAAAGGATTTCGAGAAGGTACCAGACACGTCCTGCGAAGGATAAAGGAAGACATCATGAATCATTACAAGATCCGTAGTGGTGATGTACCAACTGTGACTGGTTCAATAGATATCCCAAGACCATCATTCTCCACTGATTTCTTCTCAAATATAATTACAGAGGCAAGAAGCAAGGGAATCAACGATTCAGCAATAGATGAGTTGGAGCGACTTCACACAACATTCCCACCTCATGAGGTTGACAAAAAGGATGATGATGAATCCAGGGAAACATATCTCAGAGAGAGGGATGTCCGAAATATCTGGCAAAGACTCAGTAAGAGAGTCACTAAAACGGGATCACAGGTCCATAGAACAATCTCATCTCAGCTCAGTGGACCCTGGAATCTCCGCAATGTCATTATGAATGGTGACTCACTTGGGAGCGATGATGGATTTCTCGTCAGTTTCGAGGTTCCAGTAGACACCGAACTGGGTAAGGGAAAGGTAGACATCATTCTGTCAGAACGGGTGTCTTTGAAAAATGAGACTCGCGTCTTCCAACGACCTGTGATGGTGTTTGAAATCAAGACCAAAATGGGTCATTCCATGACACTGGGTCGAAAGGACATTCATTCAGAGTCACGAAAACGATATAGTTTGGATCAACGTGTAGTGGCTGACTTCAGGTTTGATGATAGAGTATTGGATTCTGACGAGTGGGAGAGCATTATCAAGGCTACGCCGATAGAAAAGACCACTAAGAAACAGCTCGATGTATACTCTGACGCCATCTGGAAAGAGTATCAAAAGTTGACCAGTTCTGAAGAACCGCATGCACTGATCACTGGTACTATTCTCGTAGAAGCAACAGAGGAAATCAGGCTAGTTCGAGATATGTTGAGAAGTCTTGTGATAAACATCTATGATGAAGTGGTCAAACATAAGGACCACAGACACAGACTCGTGTTTGAACCCACTGTTCGTGGACAGTCTGTCAGAGTTGCTGTGGTCATCAACGAACGTCCTCGGTCAATCGCCTTGGATGGGTCGACAATCTTACCTGATTGGTGTCCTGTCTATGATCCATTACAGACAACATCCTTGAGTGGACGTCGATTCATCATGCATCTAGATGGACAGTCACCCACATCATCTGGTATATCTGCTGGATGGATAGCAAAGTTCCACCATGGTCTATATCAGGTAAAGGATATCGTTGAAAGAGAAGGAGGTCTTGATACTGTCTGGATAGACCTCGCTGATCAATTTGTTGACCCACAGCTTGCTGAGGCACGTCTGTATCTGAAGCCGTGTTCCAAAAAGGAGGTGGACGTTCAAAGAAGTCACAGAGAAGACATCCAACATCTCTTTGAATCAATACCTATCATGGGCTTGTTCAGTGATGTCAACAGCTTCCTGTTTGAGGGCAAGCCCATCTCCTCAATCCAGACTCGACTAAGAGAACTACCACAGAAAGAATGTCTGATAATAGTGAGTGGAATGGAAACCCTCAGAGATGCAACGCCTGAGTTTCATCGCTGGAGGTTAGAGCTCCTTCTCTCAGGTATCATCTCAAACCTTCCCAATCACAGGTCTGTGACAGTGCTATGGTTTGACTCTCCTGTTCCTGGTGAGAGTTACTCTACAGCATACTCCAGCCGAACCCTCCTACCCTTCTACGAGTCTACCGTTCTCAATGGTGTTGTGAATGAGATTGTCTGGAACCTGCCTGTGGTCTCAGGGTATGACGCAGACCCAGAAAACTGGCCTCTACCCACTCTCGCAAAGACCCCCTATCATGATGATATCAGAGTGATTGTGACACAGGACCGGAATGGGTTCTCAATCGAGTCGACCCTTGTTCCTATACTAACTGACTGGTCGAAGAGGTTCAGGGCCGAGGGTCTTGGTGAGGTAACCCCCGTAGAGGATGTGAGTCAGATAGTACCCGATGCGTCTGTCAGGGCACGAATGGAGATTCTGGCTCTTTCCTTGATCCCTTGGCTCGCAAAACTCTGGCCGAAACAGAAACTGGATGAAGGCCATGGATCCTCTATATCGCAAAAGAGGTATGACCAAGAGACCTCAAGATATCTTATTGAGAGAGAACATATCTCTCTCAGGGTTAGAACATTCAAAGGACGTATTGGAAAAGAACCCACTCTCCTGCAACGGGTCCGGTTTCGTCCCGAACAGACAAGAGGTGGCAGGTCGTTTGTAGAAGTGACCCTGGGTGCTATCAACTCACAGAGGCTATATCGTAGACATAGGAGGATAAGGACAAAGCCAAAGACATTGGTTGAAACACCTTCTCCTTCGGTGCGAGAGGAGCTGACGGATCTCTCAGACATTCGATTTGGACTGACTCTATCGAGTGAAGATCTAGGACACGAATGGCGGGCTGTAGTCAATCCCAATGTCAGTGCACCCCTCAAAATAGGACTGTTTAAGGTCAAAGAAGAGGCTCAAGCGAGTCTAGATTGGTCAGTGAGTCGATTAGACATCGTTAGTAAGATGGGTCGAGAGTTGGGTAGGTTTGATGATAGTGTCAAGGAGTTTTTGTTCAGACGTAACCCTGACTACAACAAGGATGACTCACCTGATGAGTCGCAATGGTTTGCGTGGAGTCGATTGGAGGGAGATGTGGAGTGGATTCCCGCAGGACTAAATGACCACATCTTACGCTCATCATCTAGCAAGACCAGTCTCAGAGCCTTTGGTCTGAAGGGCGATTGTGAAATGTCAAGTGTGTCCATTCCAGCTTTGGAGTTTCCCGAAGGGCTGAAGGAGGCGATTCAGGAAGCCATTGATAGATCCTCCAGACAATTAAGTCATGTGAAACATGTGGGACTACAATTGGAAATAAAAGGAAAGGAGTGCATCGTTCAGTTCTTTGATCCTCAGAGTGGACAGACCATGCAATCATTGCGAATGACGAATACAGCTGATCTCATAGGACTTCTACGATGGCCAATGACAGAAGGGAAGCCACTGCGACTAAGGAATGACCTCCTCGTGTCATGGGACCCGTTTCATGACTTCTCATATCCAAGCCCAGACATAAACTTTGGAAAGGACTTCAAGTTTCTCGAACCCTTGCTCATATCCCTGACAAAAAGTGAGGGCATGGTCCTCTCTCCAGTGATCCTAGACACGACCCTCGACCACAGGGCAATACAGATCACCATCAGTCATTATCCTACTCAATGCCCTCTTGTAGAAGGTATGGATAATAATCATGCCTCCTGTTGGGGTGTTGAGCTACTCTCAGAAACACAGTATCTCAATATGATAAACACCGAGCACTATCTCACTGACAGAGAAGTACTAGAGGGTGTGGAGAAACTGGCTCAATCGATTGGTAGCAGACACGTAGACATTGTGTTTGATCACGGTCCAGACAAGGATGACCGACTTGTCTTCAACGAGAGTGAAGTGATGAGGGAGATATCTAGAGAGTATCGTGGAATACCCATGCAGAATTTCGCACCTGGTCACACGGTGAGAATCAAGCTCATGAAGAAACGGCACGAGGGCAAATTAAGAGGACCAGATTTCATTCCAGGAACCGACGTCCCTCAATGATACTGGTGTTCCAGAACTTGTGGGCTTTCCTCTTCTCACCATCAATCTCGAATTCTTCTAGACCATGGTACGTCGTGAGGATCATATGGACTGTTGAGTCTTTAAGGGGGTTGGCCTTCATGTCCAGTATGTCCTCACTGAATGCAGCTATCCGCTTGGACAAGTCTGAGGGGAGAGAAATCGTTGCCTTCTTGACTCCTACATCCCCAGTTTCTGGAAAGAATTGACAGATATACCCCCAGAATCGGGGATAGTTCCCTGTTGGGCCCTGCACCATGTGAATCTTAGTAGGAACAAGGATGGTGGAATAGTATGTCGTTACTTGATTCCATTCCATTCTCTCATAGTCTGATTTATCCTCCATGTCTTCAATTTCTCTCATGCAGTCACATGCCATTACCTGGCATCCGAGAGTCACTCGGTCAGGTAGTATGGGTTCCTCTTCTTCGGGCAGTTGATTTTCATACTGTTCTGGAGACCAGTCGAGATCAACAACGATGGCTCTGCCCTGCATTTCTCTTAGGAGCATCTCATCCTTCTCAGTATTTGTCACACCAGAGCCCTCAAGTTCTATTCCGCAATCATGCTCTGATACTGATTTTAGTATACCGATTTTCAGCCTTCGGAGCTGGATATCCCAGGTTCGAATTCTGGGGCGCCCGCCATAACCTATACTTTGTAATCAATCCTATATAAAATAGTCATAAACCCATATTTCCATATCTGATAGCCTTCAATGCCTCATTAGAATGTAATCTTCGTCGTTTTGGAGTCACCGAGCTAAAGATTTTTATAGCTTTGTTTGTAGTGCTGTATAGGTACTATAATGAAAGAAAAAGAAACTGTGCATATTGCAACTCCAATCAATGGTATTGAGGCTATTGGGAAAGTCATTAGAGCATTATATGCTCTAAACAAGGTTGTTGGGTACAAGGAGGTGTCAACAATGGCAGGTTTGGCAAATGCCTATACAAGTCAAGCACTTAGTTCAGCTAAATCCTTGGGGTTGAGTAGACAAGCTGGTGGACGAGGGAAGTATGAATTAACCAAGGCTGGAGAAACATTTGCGCGTGCTCTTGGTTTCGGAAAAGAGAAAGACTCTAGATTAGCAATCCGAACTCAAATCCTAAATGAAGGTGCATGGTCTGAGATCGTGTCATTCCTAACAATGAACAAGGATAAGCCAAGAAATCCATTGGATCTAGCGTATCATGCAGAATCGCGTCTTGGAAAAAGATGGTCCAAATCGATGAGGTCTCACATTGCTTCTGCTTACAAATCAATACTAGAGTATGCCGAGCTTATCAGGATTGACGGAATCAATATTATTTCTCTGATAGGAATGGATGGCAAATCTGAAACGCGTGTTGAAATTCAAGAGATTGATGTATCTAAAGAGATGACCTATAGTGCTCTATCTTCGGATGTTCAAGAGGGTCAGCGAATTACCGAAGTGAAAGACTACGCTGAATTTAGTATGCCAGATTTCTTCATGTTACGTGTAATACGAAACGAAGAAGCAATAGATTTCCTATCGAAACAGCTTAAGGATACAAGCATTCTGATACCTTGGCTGTCTGCAATTGAGAAAACTATCCTGTCACAGGAAGTGGAAACTGATGAGTGAAGATACGACGATACTTCCAACACAAGGTGTCAGTATGGAGAAACAAAGATTGATTCTTCGTGCTTATGCACTACTTAGCAAGAAAGGATTGGAACCAGTTCACTATCTTGATGTTGTTAAGAGAGGACGTCTTGGACGCACTCAGGTCTGTGGAGTTAATTTGTTTTTTGTGGGTCTGGGACTTCTTAAGCAAGTAGACCAAGGAATCTATCTTCCTTCCGAAGAAACTATGCAATTCCTAGGTGAGGACTTCAATGGTCATAATTACAAGGAGATATCTTCTCTTCTCCGAACTTCAGCTTTGTATGACTTTGTTCAAGGTCAGGTAGCAATCCATAAAGGAATCACATATGATGATCTTATTGAAGATCTTCTCAGAGAGTCAAATACATCTGAGGTGTATCGTGCAAAACGTGCTCTGGACTGGCTATTTCTTGCTAAGTTGTTTGAGAGAAATGATGAAAATGGAATCGTTACTATATTCCAGATTTAGACTACGCGCCCCAAAGAAAGCCTGATTTATTTGGCTCTTAAGACCTTCCATATCTAGTCCTGTTCGAAGAGTTTTCGCATCTTCTCCTCTGTTGGTTTCTTTACCACACCTCGGTCTGTGATAATAGCATCAACTAATTCAGGTGGAGTCATGTCAAATGCAGGATTGTACACTTTTGCGTTGGGAAGTGTTACATATTCTCCATTAATGATACGTATCTCGTCAGGATCCCGCTCTTCGATGACCACATCCTCGGGGTCGGTAATCATATCAATTGTTGATATTGGAACCACAGAATAGAATGGGATATTATGATGTTTTGCAGTGATTGCCATCGTGTATGTTCCTATCTTATTGATAACGTGACCAGTTCGTAGTATCCTATCCGCACCCACCACACAACAATCAACTCGACCATCGCGGAATACTGTACCAATCATGCCATCGGTTATCAGTGTTGTATCAATACCATCTTCCATGAATTCGAACACCGTGAGACGCGCACCTTGTTGTCGGGGTCTTGTTTCTGCGGCATAGACCTTAATGTCACCACCATACTTCTCGTGTGCTACTCTGACAACTGCACCAACAGTACCAAGGTGAACCGTGGCGAGAGAACCAGCATTACATATTGTCTGAATTGTGAAACCTGGTTTGATGAGTGAGAGTGCCTGTTTACCCATATTTCTGCTCATCCGGACGTCTTCTTCAGCAATCTCCTTTGCCTCATCGACTAGCCTTTGAACTATCTCGTCGACGCCACCAGTGGCATTATTGGCAACTTCAAGCATCCGTGAGGTGGCCCAAGTCAGATTGAAAGCTGTTGGTCTAGTGTTAAGAGTATCAGCTGCTTTCTCAAGGAACTCCAATAGATCTCCTATTGTTCTAGCCTTGCTTTCAATAGCAGCAAGTGCCATGCCCATTCCAGCAGCAGCACCGATTGCTGGTGCACCGCGAATTTCCATTATTTTAATGGATTTTGCAACACGTTCATGACTATCTGTCACAACATGTTCCAGGGTCAACGGTAATTTTGTCTGATCCACAAGACGGACCTGTGATGAGTCATCTAACCATTCAATCGTCCTAAACATCATTCTATCCTCGCAGGTGTTGTTTCAGTATATTTTCTAGACTGGTAATCGTTTTGTCAACGACTTCCCGTATCTCAGGAGTCAATCCCTCACCGTGCTGTATACTTTTCGGCTGTATCCCTATCAGTATTGTTTTCCCACTTGTTTCTTCTTCTAAATACATCATCAGAAACGATAGTGGCATTCCGTGTGTACTGATAGCTATGCCACCAATCCTGTCCTTTGTAATAAGTTCAATATGACCTGGAGGCTTACGCATATCAGCTGCATCCACCATGATTATTCTTTCAGCTCCAAAATCAGCTAGTGATTTTGTAAAACCTTCGGGAACTGATCCTACATTCTCAATCATGATTCTGGGATCATCTATATTGAGATTGTCAATGATGAATAAACCAAGTCCATCATCTGACCGCAGGTCATTACCAATACCTAGAACTGCAATCTTCTTAGCGTCCGTGATGAAGTCTTTCAGTTCTTCTTCGAATCCAATCACATCACGGAGTTCATTCTAAATTGGCTATAGTTCTTGTGGCCGGTCGAAGGGTTTTTCACACTAACGACGAGGCTAGACCAAGCAGGCGATATACAATTGGCAGATGAAAATAATGATTTTCCCAACCAAGATGCAATTGAAAGCTCAGAAGAAGCTGAAATCGAAGAGGAAGTAGTAGACCCTGCATCAGTCATTTTTGAGAATGCGAAAGGGTATGTCGCCACTGAAGACGCTGATAGAATATCGCAGCAGGGATTCTATGGAACCCGTATAGATGGAAATAGGCTCGAACTAGAACCAGTTGAATTGCTGCACCTTATCGAACGAAAAAGAATAACGGTCAAAATTCCTGATGGAAAAAGTGTTGGTCCAGATCTTATAGTGACAGAATTACTTGAAACTGATCCAGACCTATGGACTCGTTACCTTGTATTCAGAGACCTCCGAAGTAGGGGATACGCTGTAAGGCAGGGTTTTGGGAAAGGAATCGGATTTAGAGTGTATGCACGTGGTGACCGACCAGGTGCATCAAGTGCCAACCAACTAGTATACATACTCAAAGAAGGTGTACCTATTTCACTCAGTGACTTGGATATGGTGACTCAGACAGCATCTGGCTCAAGAAAGAACCTCGTATTCGCAATTGTAGACCAGAATGGAGAAGTGAACTACTATAGAGTAGCCCAAGCAACGCTTCGGGAACGTGGAAGTGAACAGAATGGCGAATAATGAAGACAGTGATGAAATCCTGACTCTCAAAGCGTTCTTTGACGAACGTACAATGAGTGTACATCTTGTAGAAAACAATCCACCACGTGCGAAAAGAGGTGAACCTGGGAATTGGGAGCTTGTTGAACTCTCAGATCGGCTTCTCACATTTGAAGAGCTAGATGTTCTTGCTGAAGCTATAATGGAAACTGCAGCCAATGACAATAGTTCATTCATTGAAATTGAGGAACACGGAGCGGCTGTGGTACAACTCAGAAATCTCAGAATCGCAATTGCCAGACGTCCATTTGCTGATAAAATGGAAATATCTGCAATCCGTCCAATAGTAAAATTGGATCTTGATGACTATAATCTGAGCTCCAAATTAATGAAAAGACTTGAGTCACGAGCTGAGGGCATATTAGTTTCTGGATCTCCAGGTTCTGGAAAGAGCACTTTTGCAGCTGCTTTGGCAGAATTCTATAGTAGCAAAGGGAATGTTGTAAAAACTTTGGAACAACCTAGAGACCTCCAAGTGGAGGAATCCATAGTGCAGTATTCACCTCTTGATGGGAGTATGGAAAAGGCTGCTGATATCTTGCTCCTCGTTCGCCCGGATTTTGTCATCTATGATGAGCTTCGGAAAAACTCGGATTTCCAAGCTTATGCAGACCTTCGGTCAGCAGGAGTTGGAATGGTCGGGGTTGTACATGCGGGTTCAGCCATTGACGCACTTCAAAGATTGCTTCTTGGAGGTCGTGTTGAACTGGGTCAAGTACCAAGTACAGTTGATACAATTGTCCACATCGAAGACGGACAGGTCTCAAGTGTTTCTTCTCTGTCACTGAAAGTAAAATTGCCCACAGGCATGGGTGGAACTCAGAGGGATCTCGCTCGGCCTGTTGTAGAATTGCGTGATTTTGAGCGAGGTGTATTGGAATATGAGATGTTCACCTTTGGTGGGGAAAAAGTCGTTTTGCCAGTACGAGGTGTAAGTGCACCCACATTAAGGGGTGGTAAACGTGCCCCAAAGGACCGAAGTGTTCCTGGGGAAACTGTGCCAGTTTCAGTAAGTTATAGCAAGAAAAAGGTCACCATCTACTCAGGAAGAAAATACTCCAAAAGAAGAATTGAGATATTTGCAGGTGATCTGTACTTGTTCACTACAGTTGTTGGGCGTAATGGTGAAAGCTCAATTCGTATCAAGACTAGGCAGGGTAGTATGCTCGTTGACGCGATGGAAGAAGGAGCCACTATAACTGCTAAAATCGCACAGTAGTTTTCGACTCTGCAAAAGCTTTAACAATAGACTAGACACACACTCGAATCCAAGGGCCCGTGGCCTAGCCTGGACTCGCGAGATTTTCTCGTTGGGGGTCTATAGGGCACTAGCCTCCTAGGGACTGTTTACTCTGTCTGGAGAAAGTTAGTAATCCCCGGTTCGAATCCGGGCGGGCCCGCCATCTTTGATTTATGATACTCTTTGTATCAGTGAAAATCATTTCTTAATGACGTAGGCTTTGTCCTCTTTTCCTACATGTACTTCATCAGTCATTCCAACAAATAGACCAGTTTCGACAACACCTGAAATCATTTTGAGGTCAACTGCAACCCTTGCAGGGTCATCGATTGGTTTTGGAAACTTGAGATCTAGTATGAAATTTCCATTATCACTCACAACAGGACCCATCTTTTTCTCAGCCTGTCGAACAATTGGTTCAATTCCCATACTTTCAATTTTCTTTTGGACTACACCAAGAGAGAAAGGAAGTATTTCTATGGGAATCAGAAATCTTGATGCTAATTTATCCACAAGTTTAGATTCATCCACGATTATTATCAATTTCTTTGAAGCTGAAGCGACTACTTTTTCTTGAAACAGTGCGCCCCCTCCGCCTTTGGTCAAATTGAGATTCTTATCGACCTCGTCAGCACCATCAATTGTTAGCACTAATTCGGGATTAATATCAAGATTCGTAAGAGGTATTTGATATTTTATAGCAAGCTGGTAGGCCTGATAGGAACTTGGTACAACACAGATGTCATTTGTTCCTTCTGAAATTAGTCGACCAAGTTCTTCTGCAAAAATAGCGACTGTGGACCCACTTCCAAGACCAATCGGGCCAGTCTTAGGAATCTTCTCCAATGCACTTTTTGCTGCATTTAGTTTCACTCTTGACATAACATGGTCTCCACTGGTGCGTAGATGACTTGTACATAAGCTTCCCAAAAGCCTTCCGAGAGGAGTTTACACAACACCATATGGACAATGAGTTCCTGTTTTGGGTCTCCAATATACTGCCCATCTACCATCTTCTGTAGATATAATGGCAATAGAACAATTATCTTCTAGGGATTTTGAAAGAATCTCAGCATTTCTTTTGCTGTGAAGCACATCTACTAGACGGTATACTTGTCCGTCTACTAATTGCCATCTTGAAAGCTTCATCATGTAGTGTTGTCTAGTTTCTGCCTAATAATGATGGAATGGCAAATCTAGTCGATAGTTTCACCTGTGAGTGAAAAATACTATCAATTGTGCCTCGGAATTTATTCAATCTCCACCCATTAGAGCCTTGAGTCGTTCCATTTCTTGGAGCATTTCTGACTGTAGTGAACTCTTTCCACCAGCTGTCTTCGGAGGAGTGCCACCCGGGGCTTCACCACCAGGAGGACCACTTGGAGCTTCTCCGCCAGGAGGACCACCCGGTGAAGTGTCGTCTGGAACTCCATCACTTGGAGGAGCATCACTACTGGGAGCTCCGCCACTTGGAGGACCACCACTTGGGGCTGCACCACCAGGTGGAGCGCCGCCTGGGGCTCCACCACCGGGAGGACCACCACCAGGAGGTCCGCCGCTTGGGGCATCGCCACTCGGAGCTCCGCCACCTGGAGGTCCGCCGCTTGGGGGACCATCACTTGAAGGTCCACCACTTGGGGCTGCACCTTCTGGGGCTGCACCACTTGGAGCTTCGCCGCTTGGGGGAGTAGTAGTCACCTTGTCCGGCATTCCGACACTTTCAGGTCCAGCTTTTTCGGCATCAGCTTCTATTGCAGTTCCAGACATTGCTGAAAGTTTAGCAAGATAATCAGATCGGGCTCTGTCAACTGCAGATGTTGTGTCTACAATCTCTTTGAGTTGTTCATCCGCTTCAAGAGCAACTCTAACTGCTGCTAAACGATCTCTGTAAACACCAGCAAGCTTGTCTACCACAGCCTCATCAATCTCGCCTTGTTGGTTGTAGTAATCAATTGCTGAAAAGGCCTGCTGAATTGCATTTTCTTCAATCTTTAGGAAAACTAGTGCTTGTGCGGGAGTCTTGAGGAACTTCAGTTTCTTGGCACCAGCCATTCCACCTGAAACGTCGCCTGTTGAGGCAATGATCTTCCTTATCCCTTCACTCACATCACTTCCACCAGAACCACGACGTCGTCCACGGAAGACCAGTAGGACTATGATTAGGAATAATGGGGTTACACCGATAATAAACATCCATGCTATTGGACCAAATGGAATACTTATAGATTGGAAAAAGTTTGATATTGGTCTAAATAGTTCAACTATCGAATTTGCGAATTCGGAATATTGCAATTGTTTCACCTACTGGTACGTCGTCCTGATGCGTCTCCAAGTCTTATTTTACTTTTCTAGTAAGGATTAGTGTTTGTAAGACACGTCTGTGACAAGGATTCATCTCTAAAAGATGCGGTCCTCGTCAGTTATTGCGACATGGATGCTCATAAACATGTCCTTGACTGATGTAATTTTTTGACCAATTTGATTCTTTTGGGGGTGGATTTCGGAACTATATTTAACCCAGTTTGCCTTAATTGGTTTCAAAGAAACTATAACTTGTATCAAGGTGATGAATTATGAGTCTTATTGACCCATCAATTGAATATTATGTACTGCATGAGAAAGTGTGGAAATTTGGCGGCGGTGATATCTACGACCCACAAGGTGAAAAAATAGGATCGATGAAAAGAAAACTCATTTCGCTACGTGCGGAGATTGAACTGAGGAATCTTGATGATTCTGTTGTTTGTATTATCAACAGGAAGTTGATGAGTGCCAGACCTATCTACGATGTAAAGACACCCGACGGAGTACTTATTGGCCGTGGAAAGAAACCATTGATTGCCTTTAGAGGGTCCGTTGACATGTACGACCCTGAAGAGAATATGATATACAAGGCACAGGGCGGCGTCATGAAGTGGAACTTCAGAATAACGCACCCTAAAGACAAGAAGAAAGTCTATGCTGAAATTAAGAAGAGTGACAAGTGGAGAGATATCTTCGCACCAATGTTCAACTTCAAGGATAGATATGTGATTCACATTATTGATCCAGAAGCACCCAGAATGATGCTGCTTGCTTATGCAATCATCATAGACAACGTGTATCACGACAAGTGAGATGGCAGCTGCGAAAACTCTATAATAAGTTCAAGAGTTTCGTGCAGTTCGTGCCCCAGTGGCTTAGTGGCTATAATATCTGTGATTCCACCTAGATGCAGTATGAGCATCTGTTAATTCACAGATATGGTCTTAGCGGCTGACTTGTAATCAGCAGGTCGCGAGTTCAACTCTCGCCTGGGGCTCCAATTTCTTCCATACAATATTAGTTGTAATACAACTCTCACAGATATTGAATCCCTACAAACCAGTAGATGACCAGAGACACAACAAGCCCGAGTACTACAATGGCCTGAAATGATCTTTTCTGGGTTTTATGACGAAATCTATACATTCCTCCTATAACACCAAAAGCACCTCCCAGAAATCCCAAGACGTGCAGTGTTGCTTCGGCAACTCGCCACTCATACTGAGATGCTTTTCTTTTGTCCCACCACATTACTAGGAATGCAATAATGTTGATAACTATGACATAGAAAATTGGAACCCAAAATAGTACTCCTGTGAATTGCATCTATCCATCCATCCTCTTTGCTGCGGCCTCCAAAGCAACCACAAGATCCAGTTTCTTCCCTGTCAAGAAATTGATTGTGGCACCACCGCCAGTGCTTAGGTGTGTAATACTATCATCAAGTGACATTTTCTTTGCCATCGCACCCATATGTCCACCACCAACAACAGTGATTCCTTTGCAATCTGCAATGGCATTAAGTACATCTGACGTGCCTTTAGCAAACGCTTCATTCTCGAAATAACCCATCGGTCCATTGGCAAAAACAACAGCGGATTCTTTGATGAGTTTCACATACTTATCTGATGTCTGTAGACCAATATCCAAGAATGGATCATTGTTCATTTCACTGAAATCACAATCAATTCGTGTATTGCCACGTTTAACTGCGGCATCTTCTGGAAGTATAATTACATCTGGATATTCTTGAAGAAGTTCTTGCGCAGTTTCTATTGCTGACTCAAAACCCTTGATTGGCTTCGAGTAATTTTCTGACACTTTACCAGCTGCAATTAGAAAAAGAGTACCGACAAGCCCTCCGAGAACGGAATAATCAACCCTATCTGTTGACAAAAGTCTACTGAGTGTCTTTACCTTGTCCTCTACTTTACTCCCGCCGAGGACTAGTGTCCAGGGATGCTGATCTGTGCCTATTGCTGATGTCAGTGTGCGGATTTCTTTCTCTACTAGCCTTCCTGCTACAGATGGTAATACAGTTGTAAATCCGACCAATGATGCTTGAGAACGATGTGCTGCACCAAAGGCATCATTCACGAAGAAGTCAAATAACGGGTAGAGTTCTTGAACAAGGGGTTCTTGAGCTACTTCATGAGCTGGAGCTTTTTTTAGTTCTCCTTCAAAATAGCGAACATTCTGAAGTACTAGGATTTCACCATCCTTGACCTGGGATATTGCCTCCTTCGCTTTTTGTCCAAAGATATCGTCAACAAAACTTGCATTGAATCCGAGGTTTTTCAAAGCCTTAGTGTGTTGTTCAAGGGAGATGAAATCATCACTTCCAGGTCGACCCTGATGAGCCATTAGGACTACTTTACTAGAAGATAATTCCTGTAATGTTTGTTGTATCGCCTCAATCCGAGATATGTCGGTGATTTGTTTTGTCACAGGATCTACGGAGCAATTCATATCAACTCGAGTCAGTATACGTTTTCCTCTGTGGTTAATATCATCAAGTGTTTTGAATGTGAGAAACAAATCCTATCACCAATCCTATAGATTGTAAGGTGGCAATAAAGAGATTGTCAATAATGGTATCGATTACCATTCTCCTGACACTATAGCTTCAGCAAGAGATTCTATCATTGGACCTTTTGGATATCGGACTGGCATGAAATACCGTGTTGCTTCTTTTATTGTGATTCTGAGTTCCTCCTCGGCACACTCTGTGAGGAGTGCTTTCACACCTTCAAGAGTCCAGCCTGTAATGTCAACGACACCTGAAATGATAGAAGTACGGATGAGCTGTTCAAACTGAGCTCGGTTTACCTTTGATATTATGCGACCCAATGTTTCTACCCGGATTCGTTTATCGTCAAATTCGGTTTCAGAAAAGTGTGGGTCGAGTGACATATTTCTATGTCAATGCAGGTTCTATTAAGCACCAATAGAATTCGTACACTCATACTACATTGAAATATTTGGAGACGGAATTGGTTTCTGGATCCTTTGGTCTATAATATACAGCCCATCGGTCATCATTTGTCTTTGATAAGAATACTCGATTATTCTCTTTTAGCTCTCTTGCTCTAGTCGTAGCGACAACAATCATATGAAAGACTTCTGCGAGTCTATAGACGCGACCTCCTACTAATTTCCACTTCTCTATCTTCATGATGTTCTATACTGATTGTTCCTATTAATCCCGTCGTAGCAAAAATCGGATGGTGATAGTGGTGCCGCAGGAGTTGTTAGACCCATCATTCCATATCTCAAACTTTGGTATTGTGTAACCTTCTTCGTGTTTCGCGAGAAGAATTAAATTCTTCAGATTTGATGATAAATCATGGACAGGAAAAAGAGATGTGATTGGGCTCCCCTAGAAAATCCTCTTTATGTGAAATACCATGATGAGGAGTGGGGAGTTCCAGTTCGCGATGACAGGATGTTGTTCGAGTTCCTTTTGCTCGAGGGATTCCAAGCAGGATTGAGCTGGATAACTATTTTGAAAAAGAGGGTCAATTTCCAACAAGCTTTTGACAACTTTGATGCGAAAAAAATTGCAAGGTATGATGAGAAGAAGATTGAGGAACTAATGCAGAACAGTGGGATTGTGAGGAACCGGAGAAAGATCGAGTATGCTGTTTTGAATGCAAAATCTTTTCTCGAGGTGCAGAAGGAATTTGGGTCATTCAATGATTACATCTGGGGTTTTGTGAATGGAAAACCTGTTGTGAATAAATGGAAAAGAATGGGGGAGATTCCTGCGAACACAGAACTATCTGACGAAATCAGCAAGGATCTGAAGAAAAGGGGGTTCAAGTTTGTTGGTTCAACCATTATCTACGCCTATATGCAAGCAATTGGAATGGTCAATGACCACACTGTTGATTGTTTCAGATATGAAGAAGTTTGGTAATCCAGTTCCTACGTAGTCTGTTCTATGGTGTGGTATATGTGAAGACTCGAAACATCATCAGTAGTTTTGTTGCACACTCTGGAGTAAATCTTTGGGGTCTTCTACCGATTAAATTCTCCAAGCAAAATTAAGAGTGGTGCCGCGGGAGGGATTCGAGCCCTCGACTTCGAGATATCTCATCTCATGGCGCTCATCAAATCATTATGACCCCTTTGTCAACCGGATTTTCCGGTTAGATTATGAGTCTCGCGCCCTAACCAGGCTAGGCCACCGCGGCACGTATCACTTAGGGGCACTCGCAGGGCTAGTCTATTAAAAGTTAACGTTCGGTTTACGAGTTGAGAAGGTTTTGAATTTCCTTTTTAAGTAATTCATTGACTATCTTACCATCAGCCTTTCCACGCAATTCCTTCATAGCAGCACCCATGAGCGCACCAACTGACCGTTCACCCTGTTTTCGTACAAAATCTTCACGATCTATGACAAGTTTCTTTATGATTTTCTCAACTTCAGCTCTGCTTGCCATTCCCAGACCAGTGGATTCTATTGCTTCTTGAGTGTCTGATTTTGGATTTTTCGCAAGAAATGTCAGTACTTCAGGTATGGCTTCGGAAGATATCTTATTCTGAGATAGTGATTGGAATAATCCAAGAAAATGGCTATCCTGAAGATTCTCAGTAGGAATCTGGTCTCTATGGAGGCTTACAACTGTATTCTCCAATGTCGCTGCAACAAGTGTAGGAGATACACCAATTTCTTTGACTATCTGTTCAAAAAGACCGAGATTAATAGAACGAGTGATTTGATAGGAGAGGTCACTACTCAATTCGTATTCTTTGATGAATCGTTTTTCTCGATCCTCAATTGTTTCGGGCATATTCTTCTTGATTTTCTTTAGACGTGAATCTGTGATTTGGACGGGTCTCACGTCAGTTTCAGGGTACATCCGTGATGATCCTGGGCGGGGTCGTGCGTATTTTGAGGTGCCATTGGGGAGTGGTGTTCTAGTTTCAGCAGGTACCCCTTTCACTGCTACTTGAGCGCGGTCAATTACTGCATTCAAAGCATCTTTGCATCTTTCTTTCAAAGATGCAACAAGTACAACTGCATCTTGTTCACCAGCTTTCACCGCCTTTCGTATCTTTGAAACATCTGTTTCAGTTATTCCATATTTTGGGAGTTCGTCGGTGTGAAAAATACCTCCAACATTTCCCCAGAACTTGGCATAATCCGAGAGTTCAGTTCCAAGTCGGCGTTCAGGTTGAATCTCTGTCCCGATAAGCCCTGCAAAGCCGGGAAGTTTGACTGCTTGGACCACACCGTCTGATTTCACTGCATTTTTGATTACTTTTGACTCACTTTTAGCAAAAATACCTGTGACATCGATGATTTCTTTTTTAATGTCCGTAGGTTTGATTCCACGAGCCTTCAGCTTTTCTCGAATTTCAAGCAAGGTAGCTTGTCTCTGTACTTCAAGTTCTACAAGTTCTGATAATGTATCAAGTTGTTGAAATCCTTTGATTTCTATAATCGCTCCATCTTTGATTGATACATTGACATCTTGACGAATTGTACCCAAACCACGTTTGACCTGACCAGTAGATCTGAGAAGGAGACCAATAGCAAGTGCCACTTCCTGTGCTTCTGCAGGTGTACGGATATCGGGATCGGTTGCAACTTCAATCAGAGGAATACCAAGACGGTCGAGTCTGTATACTCTCATGTTGTTCTTTTCATCATCGGTAATCTTCCTCGCAGCATCTTCCTCTAGACAGATGGTCTGTATTCCAATTGCCTTATCCCCTACAATCACTTTTCCACCATTTGCGATGATTGCCGTACGCTGAAATCCTGAAGTATTTGAACCATCAATTACAATCTTTCGCATCGGATGTATTTCATCAACATGTTTTGATTGGAGAAATGTTGCTATCGTCAGGCAGATATCGATGGCCTCTTCACAAAGATCATGCGGGGGTTCTTCATCAGATTCCACTAGACATGTTGTGTCATTGTAATACTCATAACAAAACCGTTTTTGTCTTTGAAACTCAAACAAAGCAGCGGGGTCAATCTCTCCCATTTCACTTTGGGTAGGGCGTAGTCTTCTGACGAAATTTCCGTCTGGTTCCTCATCACGAATAACAGTTGCACAGTGACAGAACAGTTTCCTATCTGTATCCAGTTGTTGATGAAGTTCAAGAGGTGCCATAAGACGTAGTTTTCTGTATCTGTCCTCCTCAACGAGCTCAAATCCCTCCAAGGTTCGAGCTGTATTC
>SOKL01000374.1 GCA_004376265.1 Candidatus Thorarchaeota archaeon | reverse complement strand
GGATACACACTACCAGTTGTAGATCCCCAGACAAGAGTACCATTTGCCTTGAGGTCAATCTGTTCAGGGAACGGTCGTACTGTGAAGTCAACTTGAATATCATCCACGTGTACTCGTGAGAAATAGTCTATCACCGTATATCCTTCCAGATCTGATGCAAGACCAATATCGAACTCAGCCACTTTTGCAGAAAGACCCGACATTGAGGCAGCTTGTATGACAGTAGTGGCTGTCAACCAAGTATCGGTTGTATCACCAGACTCAAAAACATGAAACTTGGTGGTACTACCAGCAAGCCTTACAAAGAGATGAACCTGGTCGTCTAAAGCTGACGTTGAGTATACATAGTATCTGAAAGTGATTTCTGCGGAATACACTTGTCTCCAGGGCAGTGAAACCATTTGGCCAAAATAAATCTCATCATTGACCGTATGCAGGTCTCCAGTATCCCAATCAGCATCAAATCTGACACCCCACGTTGAACCATACCCAGCTGAATGGCTATACAATTCATATACTCCATGATTAGGATGTGCGTTGTTACCAACATCCATCTGTACATTCTTGAAGAGTGTCCACCCATCAGGAACACGATGAGCTTCTGAATTGTATGCTGAGTTACCTGTGATTATGAACTGCTCATCATGATAATCATTCAAGTCACCATTCTGAAGAATGTCTTCAGTAGTCCAGGTTAGAGAATCAATTTCAGCCTGGAGGTCTGAACCAGTCCAACCATCAGTAAGAGTAACTGAGCCGACACCAGAGGAGGAGGAGTCAAACAGCAATGTTCCCTGACCTGCATTGGAGACTTGACCACCGATTGCTACCTGAAGCGAGGGACCAGTGCCTGAAATCGGGCCTGAGCCATCCGCATAAGCACTTGTGCTCTCTGGGAAGCTAGTAAAAATATTATTGCTCGGAAAATTAGAATTAGGATTGCTTAGTACGGGAGAAATGAACATCACTATTAGAACTAAGCTTATCACATATCTGCGCCTCATCGATTGAATAGCCTCCTCAGGCATGGCATACTATCATGTATACTCGACTCTAGATGTACTGACTATTCAAGTTGCATATATAACAATTCATGGCGACTGTATTGATTCGCTGGATTGGAAGAATGTTCTATTTTTCGCTCCTAAATCTCATTACAACGAGCTAATTGTCTAAATGTGAAGAAGGCCCAAAGATTTTCAGAGTCCCCTCTTTCTTTCTACCTTTCGAAAAAAAGACAGCTCGGACGACTGAGAGAGAATCCACACGACAAGAATTGATATAGAGAGTGGATAATCTGAAGCTCCTGTAGCGCGACCTGTCTTTGAGGATAAGATAGGTAACAGAAATTCGACTTCCGATGGTGCCGAGTATGAGGAAAAGCAGCATTCTTTCCCTAGTCTTAATTACGTTGTTCATGTTCAGTTTCGTAGACTTCTCAGGATCTGGAATTCCAGGTACGGAATCAGGTCTACTTGGGTCACCTACAGAGCAGAACCAGATCTCTGAAGCTGGCGGCACGTATGTTGGTACAGGGTCTCCTCTAGCTGTTTCATTCTCTGGTACATTCTCAAACTCTTCCCCGTGGACCGATACTACCACTACGCTTTCTTCGGATTTCATATCGGGAACGTCATTTGCTGTATCAAACGCAAGTACTGTATTATGGACTGCGTATGTTCTCGTTTCTCCCCCTGCAGATGTTGCAAGTTTAGGTTTCACAGTTGATTATAATGAAACTGAGTGGACTCCAATCTCACTGATAAATCCAATCGGGGCTGAGCAGACTTACTTGACTGATTGGTGGTATGAGACTGGACTCCTGTACGTCAACGAATCTTCAGTCACAACATACGGGCTCTGGAAGATCGAATTTACTGCAATGAATCATCTTTTTGGTCTTGATTTGGGGCTTAGTAGTGGAGGATTGTCTACATCTGCTACATTTGGTCTGAACGATGAGATGCTCTATAGGACCACAAGCAGTTGGATTACTGGAGCAACAACAGAGTTCGTTCTTACAGATCCAATTGGGTCTGAATGGTACACTGCCACTAACACGACTTCAGGTTCTCCAACTCATCTCCTGCAATCATTCCAATATCGGATGGACATCACCATCGATAGAGCACG
>SOKL01000116.1 GCA_004376265.1 Candidatus Thorarchaeota archaeon | reverse complement strand
ACCAACATACAACATTGCCCCGATGCAGATGGTGAATACTGTCGTACAGAGAGAGACCCGACAATTAGTTAAAATGAAGTGGGGGCTTGTTCCTTTTTGGGCTGATGATTACAAGATTGGAAATCGAATGATAAACGCTCGAGCCGAAACAGTCGCCTCAAAACCTGCATTTCGAGTTGCATTCAAGAAAAGGCGTTGCCTTATCATTGCTGATGGTTTCTATGAGTGGCGAAAAGTGGGAAAGGTCAAGAAACCCATGCACATCCGTCTGAAGAGCCGAGAACCCTTTGCTTTTGCTGGACTTTACGAGTATTGGGATAAGACCAAATCTGGGAAGACTCTCCAGAGTTGTACAATTATCACAACGACACCGAATGAGTTGATGAAACCAATACACCATAGAATGCCAGTCATTCTTCGTCCTGAGTTTGAAGAGCGCTGGTTGGATCCTGAGTATCAAGATGTGTCGAATTTAATGTCAATGTTGGAACCGTATCCGGTAGAAGAAATGGAAGCCTTTGAGGTATCTACATTCGTTAACTCCCCTAAGAATCAAGGGTTTGAATGCATTTCACCAGTTAGTTCTCACATTCAGACGACACTTGATTAGTAATTCATTCATTTGCCACATGCTGCGGTTGATTGACGAAACGGATTCTCAACTCGTAGTTTTTCTCGGGGAATTTATACTCTGATACAATATTCATGACTATGGGAGCTCAAGTCAACGTAGATGCCTCGAGATACGTTTTTTATGACACACGAGATTTATCAAAAAGTGACGCGATACACGAAGCAGCAACGAAGATAGCAGACGAAATCATGGAGGGGATTGATCGCTTGACCTATTCGAATTCGATTGAGGTTGCAACCCTCTTCATAACAGGATCAGTGGCTCAACTTGTTCTAATTGCCAGGTCTTTCGACGAGAATTTGATAGCACCAGCATTCAGGTGTACTCTCAAGACTGTCACTCTCGACCATGACATTGGATTTCTCCAGAAATATGTCATTCCCATTCTGGATTCTTAGACTCGTCCACCTACATTTCTTTCACCAGACTCACTAGAACAGTACATATCTCGTGTTGCATAATACTTATATAATGTAACATGTAATATAATTACGTGCAAAACAAGATGGTTGCACAGGAGAAGAATTGCAATGGTTGATGAGCTAAGAAATCGAAAACACTCTGGAAAGAGTGGTGGCGGAAATCCAAGAGTCAAGACTCTTGAATCGCTGTATCACGACCACGCTGATCCGACATAAGTCAAAAAAAGGAGGAAAGGTAAATGGCATTATCAAAGAACGAGCGGAAGAAGAATAAGTTGAAGAAAGCTCAGTCTACTGAAGCTTTAGCCTACGCTTATCGTTACAGGTAAATTGTAAGGGCGTTGATTCAACCAATGCTTCTCTGATGCTCGCTTTCACCACGGGCAGACATTGTGCTTTAGCGTTGATTGTTGTGGTACTCACCACACAACGACGCAAATAAAACAAAAACGCGGGCAAGGTGCCCGCGCACTCTTCTTTTTCGATCCTTTCAATTTTCAACAGACCAAGGACGGACCAGTTAGGTCACCTGATTCCAAGCTGGAGTTCTTCCAAGATGCACCAGATGGTATCATCGAGGAGTATTGCAGAGTCTATACAGAGGTTAGCAACCAAGCACCTCGGGAGGATCTGGATGTTGGTGATTTCACACTTACACCGGAGCTCCGCAGACAGTCCGAAAAATTTCAGAAGGATAATGATGTCACTTGGTTGACTGCAATCACAAGGGAACCTAACGGAGACATCTCAGGTCTGACAGAAGTTCTATATCGTCCGTCAAAAGACCCTCTGATCATTCAGGATCTAACTGGTGTTCCTAAGGCGTACCGAGGATCCGGAAAGGGCAAATGGCTGAAGGCTATCATGCTTCTGGAGATTAAGAAGAGATTCCCCACAGTCACAACAGTGGTCACAGGGAACGCAACTACCAATGCCCCCATGCTCTCAATCAACGAGCGGCTAGGATTCAAAGTCCACAAAGAATCTATCATGGCCCAGATGAAGACCGAGGAGCTTGAGAAGTACCTGACAAAGTGAGTTATGAGTAGGATTCATATGGCACCTTCCGACTGAAGCTTTCAGGTGTTTGGACTAATGAAACTTGAACGCTTTGAGCTTGAGCGCAATCAGTCTGAGTGGGAACATCATGTCAAGTATAATCTAAGTGAGAGTGGAGTGGAACCATTACACATCAAAGACCTGCTTGACACTCAGGAGTTGAAAGATCAACTACTAGACCTTCAATTAGGATACTCCCAGACAAACGGTACTGTTGCTCTCCGTGAAGCAATCTCTTATCATTATCCTGGGACTACTGTTGAACATATCCTTGCTACGACTGGAGGGGCTGAAGCCAACTTCCTAGTGACTTGGTGGTTGCATAAGGAAAATCCTAATCGCAATGAGCTCATTTTCTTAATTCCAAACTACATGCAGATCAGCGGCATCTGGAAAAATCTGGGTGGGAAAGTCATTCCATTCAAGCTCAAGATGACTGATGGTAAATGGGTGCCTGATTTCAATGGACTTAGGGCTGCGGTTTCCGAGAAGACTGCAGCTATAGCAATATGCACACCTAACAATCCAACAGGGAAACTTTTTTCGGCTGAAGAACTAAAGACCATCGTGGACATTGCCTCGGAGCATGGTGTATGGGTGGTGTCAGATGAGATATACAGGGGTGCAGAACTTCAAGAGGGCAAAGCACCTTCAGTTCATGGTCTCTATGACAAAGTCCTCATCACGTCAAGTCTATCCAAAGCCTACGGTCTCCCTGGTCTGCGACTAGGATGGGTGGTATGTCCCTCGCCTAAAACTGCATTGGAATTATGGGCTTATTCTGATTACACAACTATCTGTCCTGCTAAGACTAGTGACTGGCTTGGCACATTAGCACTACAACCTGACATTCAAGCTAATATTGAGAAGCGTACACGACAGGTTATCCGTGAGAATTGGGTGGTAATGGAGAAATGGATTGCAAAACACTCTGGTCTGATGACGACTATTCCTCCAGGTGCATCTGCGATTTGCTTCATCAAACTGAAAGATGGCATTAACTCACTTGATTTCACAATGCAGCTCAAGAAGGAGAAAAGTGTCCTTATCTCTCCTGGCGAGCACTTTGAGATGCCAGGTTACATCCGCATTGGATTTGGCAGCGAGAAGGAATACCTTGAACTAGCACTGAAAAAGATCAGTGAACTCTTGGATGCGTATTCATCATAGCATGAGATTCAGGGCACTTGATACTATTCTTCAGACCATTGGATCTCGAACGGGTTTCCACACCCATGACATGTCACAACCTTGATATTTACGTCGTCCCGCATCGTTACAATTGTGTCCACACCACATTGAGGACAAGTTCCTGAAATCCCGTCTCCTACATTCCTAGCCTTGGATGCAACTGGAAAGTTTGAGAATCCATATGCTGTCCACCTACCAATGTAACCATCAATGATTGCATAGATAACAACACGCGGAATGGCGATAATTATGAAGGTTATGGAATCTAGATTTGGAAAGAAGTAGTCAATTGCCATATTCGGGAGACCGAAGATAGTCAGGATTAAGACCAGTGCAGCACCATGTCCTGTATAACTCTTAAGACCTTTCGGAGGATTTGCATTCCAGAATGATCTAGATAGACTTGCATTAATCAGGCCCGCTACGAAGAAAACCAGAATGAGCAGAAAGAGGATGAATACAACCAGCACTATGAATCCTACAAATTCACCCCCGACTCCTGCAACAGCTCCAACTACTATTGTTGATATCAGCGAGATGAACGCGAATACGATTGTTGCTAGGGTTCCAAGTATTGCGTAGAGAAGTCCATGAATGAAATACTTTGGTAGATCCGTAGTGAATTTTCGTTCTTTTTGCGCCAAGTCTGTCTGGCCTCCTTCGTACTCTTTGACAGGACATACAACTCCTAAAGATAAATCTTAGTGAAGATGGAATTGCATGTTTGAGATCATACTGTTCTTCGTAAATGAAGTCTAATTTTGCATCTTTTTGCGCATTTAACCCTCTACTTCATCCCGGCATGAAATCTGAGTATGTTTAGTCTTACCAGGAAAGCGTGTAAAACGTATTCACAGATTCTGTCCTTTTGCATAAAATGTAAAGCAGGATTCCTAATAAAGCCGTAAAGAAAACTTCCAATTTCTAATTACAGATTGATGCCACTGTTCAACGTCTTCTCTCCAATCGTTCCTCATCCTATCGAATTTCTCTAGATGTCCATTGACAATGTAAGACTGGGTGAACAGATATGTTTCTTCCAGGGTTTAAGACTGCAGACAAAGTTCAAAGAACTATGTGTAAGACAGGAATTCCCACTCTTGACAGTCTATTAGACGGAGGTTACGAGGCTGGTTTAGTATACCTGTTTTACGGTCACGAGCAACTCCAGAATGATCTTCTTCGCTCAGTTGTTCATGCTCAGCTTCCGCTACCTCAAGGTGGATTCTCAAGTCCTTCAATAATAATTGATAGTTCAAACATGGTTGACATCATCAAACTAAGAGACTATGCCTTCCAGCTCGGATTGGAACCAGAGAGTGTCATGGATGTAATCTACATCTCCCGAGCTTTCAATGCTTCTCAAACGTTTGATCTCGTGATTAACCACCTTGATGAGTTCATAGAGAGAATTCCTGCAAAGATGATCATACTTCCTGGCCTTGTTGACCTGTTCATCAAGGAAGGTCTTGATGGGGAGAAGACACGCCAGATGACCCATATCGCAGCCCGAATTAATGCATTCACACTGAAGCATAATCTTGTGACCCTCACCTCGACACGTGAACCAGTGCGTTACTCAAAACAACCGCCTGTAGGGAAGACCCTTGCAAGCTCAGCTCAGGTTCATATCCTTGTGGAACAGACCCCTATGCGTATCGTATACTCTCTTACAAAACATCCAAGTCTTTCATTTCGCACGGAGTCTTTGATCAGAAGTGGTTCTGCATTCGGTGTGACACTTCCACTCGAGTACTTCTTTGGCGATGATTCCTCTACATGAGTGTTTTACCGCATTCTGGACAAAACTTGGATTTAGAAGTAATCTCAGCATTACACTCAGGACATTTTCCAACAAGCTTTGTATAGAGAGGTTCGAGTTTCTTCCGGACACCTTCTTTCAGCAGTTGTCTATTCCAAATTTCATTCATACCCTTGGAGAATGACTTGATACTCTCAGGTATTTGAAGTACGTTTCCACTCTCGCATGCAGTTCTAAACATTGTCTTGAAAGAAGCGCTGTCCTTCATTTGCTTGTTCACACTCTTCCGAATGAATACTTCAAGATCTGGATCAAGAGGTTGATGAGTGTGAGGTAAACTAAACCTATCTTCAGGCATGATCACAGGTGGAAACACGATTTGTTTTCCTCTTGTATAAGTCGCTACCCACATTCTGATGTAAACTAGAGTTAGAGGAGCTAATCTCTTAATGGAGTCGTTTTCAAGTGTGAGTTTCTGTACCGATTCTAATTCTCGTCTTAATGTATCAACTCGTTTTTCCACTTGCTCATCCATTCTCTCAATTGACTCAAGAACTTTCTTCTGGGTCTTTTGGAATTCCAGTTTCTTTGCGTCTTTCTCTACCCGCATTTCCTCAACTTTACTTTGGATGCTCTTGGTCTGTGAATCAACTGAATCTTCTTCATCTCTGATATCGCTGGTAAGTTTAGTATCAAGGTCATTTACTCTACCAGTCGATGAATCCGCCAGATCATCTAGTGAATCAATAGCGTCGGAATAAGTTGGAACAGTATCAGCAAGTTGGTCGACAAGAATACGATATTTTTGAATTGCTTCTTCAAGATCCCCAAGAGGAAGTTGTTCCCTTGTTGTCTTAATATCTTCAACAATCTGAGTGAAAAAACGCTCAACTTCAAAGGAATCTCTTACAAACTCAGCTAACACAGCACGTCTATCTTTGTCGTGCTTGTCCTTCAACGTGTATGCCTTGTCAGACAATCTTTCCTGTAACTTCTCGATTCTAAGACGAGATGAGCCCTCGTGTGTCCCAAGACGTTTCTCCCAACGGCCCATTTCAGCAGCTATTACATTCTCCATGACCGTGATTTGATCAGTCAATTTTTCCTTGGTGACTCTCTGGAGATCTTCCATTGTCTGATGACGTTGTCGGGCAACGTCTATGACTTCTTGAAAATCTTCACTAATTGTGAGGGCTAACTGAGAGTCAATCTTCAATTCTAGTGAATTCAGATTTTCATTAGGATCTACCTCGACAAACCTCGGTCCGTGTTTTACAAACAAATCAGGTTCTTGTACATTGCGTATCTGATGGACTTTGTGCTCTACTTTTCTCAATAATGGGAGCGCCTTTTCGACCCCATCCGGTATATCTTCGAATCTAGAAATCTCAGTGCTTAGTAATCGACGAACCGGTCCAGTTGCAGTGTCTTCGGTCAGCTCAAGATTAACTGATGACTCTCCGATTGAAGACAACACGATTGAATTCGTATTAGATATCTGTACAATCCAGAAAGGAACGGTCACAGGTGATAGAAACTTGAGACTTGCTTGACCTTTCCTATTGGATTCTGCCAAAATGAACGCCATAGCAAGAGCAACTTCATCTTTTTCAGCTACAAGCTTAGTGTCTTTCTTCCGGAATAAAAAATCAAGAGCTAATTGTCTAACCATTATAATGCCCTCAGTACTACGAAAAAGGAACTTCGGTCTATAATTAGCTTTGCTGGGTTGTCCTAAACCAGCTTCCTCGCTTTTTCTTATCTGGGTATTGAAATTGAGATATTCTCACATGCAATGAACAGTTCTAAATCTGAGCCATCAGGAGTTATTCCTAAACCTCCAAGGAAAGGTTCCCTATCTTCATGAACGAGGTTTCTCCCTAGAAACATCCTCTTTGCACTCATCAGAGTAAAGTCGTGAGTTGTGCAAACATAGATAGTCTTCTCCTTAGCTTCGGTCAATCTCTTCACAGTGTCCCCCATGAATCTGCCTTGAAATTCATCGAAAGGTTCGATATACCCCTCAAAGTCACCATTGACCCAATGATTGACATAATCTGTTATGTTCTTGCCATCCGGATGGAGTTTCTCCCAGATTTCCGGATTTAGAATTTGAGGAGCTGCAAGAGAGGGAAGTAAATCGATGTCTAAAACCTCCCCGCCAATCTCAGAGTATCCCTCAGAGATTCCCTCTGCAGTTTCGTAAGCTCTCGGAACAAAACTTGTGTAAAGCTCCATTGGTCGACCTGACGGAATCCTTCTCCCCACCTCGATTGACATTTGCTTGCCTAGTTCTGTTAGTCCTGCACTGCCCATTTGGCTATGATCTCGTAACGTTTCCCTATGTGAGTGTCTAAGAATTAGCATTATGGATTTGTTTGAGTCGATCGTAGATGCCCACTGGAGAGTGTTTTTTGCACTAACCGTCCATTCTTCACTATCCATAATTTTCTTGATATCCATCCTCATTCCTCAGCAATCAATCAGAGGTTTTCACGAATTCCCGCCTCAACAATCCTGAAACAGTTCGGGCAAGTCAATTCACTTGAGCCTACCCACTCTACTTGATTCAACTCTATATTGTATTTGC
>SOKL01000193.1 GCA_004376265.1 Candidatus Thorarchaeota archaeon | reverse complement strand
AATTACGCCTGGTAAGAAACCAGACCGATTTGAACACCTCTTCGCTTCTTTCATTCCTCTCCAATATAATGGATACCAATTTTTCAAATCAATCAATCTCATATTGAGAATGAGTGCAGCAATTAGTGCACGGCATAAATATGTACATGGCATTGGACCCACAATCACCCAAGGGAATGGTGAGGGAATAATTGAGTATGATATACCAATCAAGCAGCGTTTTGGTGAATTTGAGCAGTATATGCGAATTGACCTGTACAATTCATTACAGAAACTTCCACCTGCCAACCAATCAATTGTCACCGTGGACCCAAGGTTTCCAGAATTCGAATTCGAGATACGACGCACAAAGAAAGGTCAGTTCGATTATAGACAGTCTGGTGTTAGATACAGAGCGGATATTACTCAATATGTAAAGATGCTCATGCGTGTTCTCTGGGATGTAAGCAAAGCTGTTTTTACAGCCATTTTGGAATGATAGTACAGGAATTCCAGTAATTTTTGTAATATTATTTCAGACGATAAGGATGATAGAATGGTATTGGGTAATCAACTACTCAAAGTCAGGATTACTAATACTTGTATCTGGTAAAGATATCACTATAGTTTGAAATCAAAGAAAGAACTTCACTTTCAAATGTTTCTTTATCAACGTCAGGAGCCATTGTTCGGCAGACCTCCATTATATCCTCTGATATCATGAATAGTAAAGCACAAATATCTGCGGACTTGGAAGTTGCATTTTCTAGATTTGTAATTGCATTGATTGACGTTAAAATCCCATAAATATCAACAAGAAGCTGTTTGAAATGCGTTCTATATTGATTTTCAATTCCAAAGAGTGAAGTAATCTCATCTGCTCTAGTTTTCCATTTCACATATTCGTTTTCATAGGGACCCATATGTCATCCTCCTTTTTGATTAACTCATGTACATTATGTGGTACTATTTGATTCTTTATAGTCGTTTATAGACCTTCAACAAGCATACCACTTCCGAGTAAGATGTCCTTCCAGACAGCAGACAAACTAGCCAAGCGCGAGATGCTCCAGACAGGTATCAAACCACTGGACTCCCTGCTTGGTGGTGGTCTGGAGATGGGACTCACCTACCTGCTCTATGGATCACGCACCATCCGCGAGTGCCTTCATCGAATCGCAGTCCACGCCCAGCTCCCACCAGAGAAGGGTGGTATGAACACTTCATCCATTCTCATCGACTCCGAGAACATGCTCAGTATCGAAACCCTTACCCACTGGTCCTTTGAATACGGTCTTGAACCAGAAACCGTGATGGACAACATCTTCGTGAGCCGAGCCTTCAATTCCAGCCAGACCTATGATGTTGTGATGCACCAGTTGGATTCCTTCTTCGAGCGCGTACCTACCAGACTCTTGCTCCTTCCAGGTCTCGCTGACATCTATTATGGTGAGGGTGTGAAGGCAGAAGGAAAGCAACACATGACCCACATGGCCCATCGACTGATGACCTTCACATTGAAGCATAACATCGTAGCCATCATCACTGGGAGTTCTTCTCAGCGATACAGGTACAATCCACAAGCAGGGCACGGTCTCAAGCACTCCGCGCAGGTCCATGTCTATGTGGAAGAAACTAAGGATAGATTGATCTTCAATCTGATTAAACATCCACAGTATCCTCTCAGAAAGGAACAGGAGGACAAACCCAACAGGAAGATGATGGCTGCTACTCATCCACTGTCGTTCTTTCTTGATGACCTTGAAGAAAAGGAATAACTAGAGTACGAGGGGTTCGTTCAATGAATCTTAATTAGCAATTTATGATTCGAAGTACACGACCATGAGAATATCACTCACAACCAAGAACAGGAGGCCCTCCATTGATGTCCATTGTGATTGAGGAGGCTTTCGTTTTACAGATGATTCTAGTAGTTTTACAGATGATAGTCTGGAGTTTGATATTGAGTAAACTCAAGCCTCTGGTGGCGAGAAAATATGGAGTTACTTCCTTATTGCGAAAGCACTTGTTTGGCTTGCTTTGAAATTGGACCCCAGTGTGTTGAAGAAGTATTAACATGATAGGTCGAGTTCCCTTTTCTCAGGAGCTCTGCTGGAACTCAGCCGCCTTTTCCTTAGTATCCAAACTAAAAGGAT
>SOKL01000296.1 GCA_004376265.1 Candidatus Thorarchaeota archaeon | reverse complement strand
CCCTTCGGAGACTCATTGAACGCTTTTTGAACCCTGAGCCCGAGCCTGCCAAGAAGACTAAGCGTAAGAAATCCCAGAAGATGAAGAAGAAATGAAGAAACAAAAACTTCCCCTTTAGAAGTTCAATGCTGTTGTCCAATCCAAAACCCAAATCGATGTAATGATTTGCAGTTGTCACTTCTCTTCTCAAAATAGGAACATCCCCCTCAGTAAGTTTTGTGAGGTGGGCTCGGACCAACAGAGCTGATTGGTGCATCAGCAATGACTAAAAAAGACCATTGCACTCCGTCGAATCCGGAACTGCAGCCTTCGAAACCATTGCCAATAAGTGGTTTTAAAACCTCAGATGTTAGCTGTCTGTGGCGGAGTTCTTGTACGTTCTCAAATGCTTAGTACAATTACAAGATGCTCTCATCAAGCATTGTTCTGACTTCTCATTACCAATCATTGTATGATCTGGGTAACCAATAAGTTTCCTCTCTTCTGGCATGCGACCATGGTCGTATCCACTACTGGTATAGTAATGTCATCAATCGCAGATACACTGATGAATTGTTTCTCTCAGAATATCGACTAAGAAAATTTCGGAAAGATGACCTTGATTTTGGCTCCTTGGTTTGGGTCACCCTGCACTCTGTCAAGAACTTCGATTGTACCTCCATATTTCTCGATGATATGGTGAGCAAGATGAAGGCGTACCCCTCCAGAACGTTGACTAAGATCGAACAGACTGTTCTTGACACTATCGGACAATCCCGGTCCATTGTCACTTATCATGAGTTCGTAGGCACTCTCCTCTGCTGTGAGACTGACCCAGACTCGTTTCTCATCAATTGGGTTATGCTCGTAGGCATTTGCCAACAGGTCAGACAGCAGTAACTCCAGATACGCGTCCGCTCTTATTTGAGCTCCCGACACTTGAAGTGATAGAGGATGTCACCATCAAGATTGTTGTTCCAGCTTCAACCACGACTGGTTCGACATCTACAACAACAGATTCTACATCTCCTACAGATACCACGACAGACCCAAGTCCTAATCCAGATAATGGGATGTCAGGTCTTGTCTTAGGAGCTGCAGTTGCGGTGATTGCGGTGGCTGGAATTGGTGGAGTGTCTTTCATGGCAAGGCAAAGGAAAGGTGCATCCGATGCAAAAGTACTCGTGATCTGTCCCTATTGTGGAGCAAAAACTGAACAGGGAATAACAAGATGTGAAAAATGCGGTGGAGACCTGTAATCCTGATCACTTTACATCCTATTTGGTCCATCAAACAATATCATAACAGTTTGGACAATTCCAATCGCATCGGCATCTAAACCGATAATTCTGGACCAACTCGAAAAACTCCTAAACATATCCTCAACCACAATGATGGTTTAGGCCATCCCGTATGTATGAATAGATGGTAGTTAGGTAGTGGTTCACTCATCCACAAAATACTCCCGAAGTGCGATAAGCGGTGGCCAGTGTGTAGGCCATCTATCACCCTCATCATCCTCCCAGCAGATTACTAGGTCACATTCTGAAGCCTCACGACTATGGGCTCGAAATCCACTTGCCTTGTACTCTAATTCGATACGTATTGGTTTCCCCTTTGGACCCTGTACGTACACATCCGGATAATCGGTCTGCACTTTGCTGATGACTGGGTATCCGAGTTCTTCATGCATCTTAGCAAAGAGGACCACTACTTCCTGTTCACATCTGGGTTCAGAGATGAGTCCATATTCCCGGAGCTTATTGTATGAAACTGGCTGACTGGGAGTGGGTCTCTGAGCCTTAGGAAAAGTAGCATAGAGGAACCTCATGAAGTAGTAGTTATTCCAGTTCCTCGCAAGCGGGTCACTGTCCTTCTTCTCAAGGAGGGCATTCATCAGTATCTCGTATTTTCTTCCTTTTGACAACTGGTCAGAGCTACGTGGAAGCTCCTGGCTTCCTACGATCCTGTCAAAGAAATGATACAAGTCATCAGTCTTGAAAATTGGGATTAGACTGTCATCATAGCAAGAGAGAATCTTCTTGATTACGAGTTTGTCACTTCCAAGATGCTTGATTTGTTCAGTTGGTTGATCTATCTTCTCTGAGAGTTTCAGTTCCGGATCCATCAGACCATGTAGGAACTTCTTGAATAGGTCAATGTTGGCTGCTGCATTCTTTAGTCCAGTATCATACTTGATTCCCATCTTGCCGAGAGGAGCCAACGGGTGTTCTAACCACCAGAAGAAGTGCTGACTATCGGTCCCTGGGTTGTAAAGGTCCTCGGGTGTCAACTTGTCAATGGATGCCGGGTCTGTGTCAAATGGAAAACGTTGTCTGAATTCTTCAAGCTCCACAAGGGCCTCGTCAATTATTGTTTTATTCGAACCATCCGAATCGAAACGTTTCACTTTTTCGTGGAATGACAGATGTATAACCTCCTATTCTCCGTTGATGGTTTCCTGATAAGTCAATGTGCTATTGAGGCAGGGCATACCAAGAGACCACAGGTTCTCACCCTACAACCACAACTGGACTACTGGAGTCCTATACGAGAAGGATGCGTGCTGGGTTGGGTGTAGGACCTGTCCAGTGTCATACCAGAAGAATGCAGTTAACATTAGACCATTTCAAATAGATATGGTTTCCTCTTATTCCCCCAAACAACCATGGCTAGGAGCAGAATAGACTGAAATACCCGGGAGAAGTCCCTCTCTTCGGGGACCTTTATGAATGAAGATAATCCTTTGAGCGATAGTGTTATTCTTCTTGGAGCTGGGGCGTCAAAATCTGAAGAAGCACCACTTCAGTCAGAATTGTTTCAGAACTATTTTCGCTATATTCGCTCTCTTGATAGGGACTTGGTTTCCTATCTTACAGTTTTTTTCGGGTTGGACCTAGAACCAGCAGATAACCGTCAATATGAGAATCTGACTTTTCCCACGTGTGAAGAAGCACTTGGTGTTCTTGAAATGGCTATTTCTAAGAGGGAGGGCTTTTCTGGTAATGAGAACTTTCAACGGAATCGGCTTGAAAACATCCGAGATAAATTGATTCGAGCAATATCGCTTTCGATAGCAAGGTCACTGGAAAGCTCTATGAACCGAAGAAAACGATATCATGATATTCTGGCATCACAGCTTAAAGTTAACACAAATACTGCAATCATAAGCACGAATTATGACATTCTTATTGATGATGCTCTCGATAAGGAGAAACACCCGATTGACTATGGGTTTGACTTCAGATTCCAGCGTAAAGATGGAGAAATAACTACTTACTCGCGTCCTCAGAATGGTATTCTTCTGTATAAAATTCATGGCTCTTTGAACTGGTTATATTGTCCAACCTGCAAAGGAGTAGACCTTACTCCACTAGTGAAATCAGTGGATGGGATGTCATGCAACAATTTAGAACATCAAACAGACTGTCGTGAAGTGATGACACCTGTATTGATCCCTCCAACCTATATGAAAGACATCTCTCCTCATTTCTTACAAAGTGTTTGGGAATCTTCAGAGCTTTTACTCAGGAGGGCAAAAAGAATCATTTTTTGCGGCTACTCCTTTCCCGATGCTGATATACACCTCAAGTACCTGCTGAAACGAGCTGAAATGAACCGGTTAACATCAGATCCACTTGAGGTCTTTGTAGTGAATCACCACAGAGGAAAGAATCCAAGTGCGATAATACAAGAATATGAACGTTATTTCAGATTCCTAAGGAATCATGCCTGTTTTCATTATACACGCCAGTCCTTCCAGGATTTCTGTGAAAAAGGATTGGATGCATCTGATGAATTCTCCAAAACTGAGATAGACTGTATGAAACTATAATACTCATCACACTAGAATTGCAGATATTACCACTCTACCCAATAATCCCAGTAGTCTATCTAGCATCTTTACGTATTGTAGAACCTCTCCTTTGTATCTGACAACAGATCCTCGATAATCAAATCGACACCCTGATCGGGCTAGTTTTTCGTTACATTCCCTCAATTACTACGAAAACTCCCCCCTCCTACCACGATTCCCGTGTGTTCGCCAACCTTTTAGGCTAAGGATTTCTCTGCTCTTGTTGGTGATTTAGGATGGGAGAGAAGAACACATCAGATGATCTAGAGGAGTCGATGCGGAAGATTGCCCGTGAGGTCATGGATGAACGTGTGACGAAGATCAAGATTGGTGCACAGATTCTACGGACCGTCCGGGAAGTTGTTGATAACTATTATTACTACAATGCAGAAATAGATGATTGAGGGAAACTCTTGACTAAAATGAAGGTAAATGTAGCTAATGGCCTTGATAGATTAAGACTATTCAAGAAATTAGAGGAGGGCCAAAAACAAGCCATTAGAGATACGTTCAATAAGATAACACCCCTTCTTGCAAAGATTTGCAAGGCATTCGATTGGTATACTCCTCATGGAATTAGTCATTCCCTTACTGTCATATCCCATCTTGATATTCTTCTTGAGCCAATAATCAAAAAACTAGATTCAGAACAGATTTTCGCACTAATGATAGCCGCCGCTGTACATGATATTGGAATGGTACCCAACTTATTTGATGAAGATCAAGACATCGAACTATCAGAGGATAGAATTCAGGAACTTCGGAGAACACATCATTTGAGGTCTGAGCGATATGTTAAGGAGATTCTGAATGTGAACTACATGAATGAGTCCATCAGACACTCTGTTGGATTGTTGGTAAAGGGACATAGAGTTGTCGAATTATTCACTAAAGAGTACAATGACCCTAGTAGTATCGTGAAGAATCTTTCTTTCCTTTCTGCTGCGCTCAGATTGGCTGATGAGCTGGATCTCTCCTACGAGAGAGTGAGCTTTCTTGATTCATTGAAAGACCCTCAGAAGCTATTGGATCGCATTCCTGAGGAATCAGTCAAGTTTTGGAAAGGACATCTAACTATAGAAGATTGGACTCCTTCAATGTATCGGGAAGGGATAATACTTCATGCTAGTATAAAGGATTTGGAAGGTCTTTTTGCACTCGAACTAGTGAAGCAAAAACTAACAGAAACACTTGATGAGATATGTTTCATAAATCTTGAAGAATTTCGCTTTCCAAACAGAGTCGAGTGTAGAAATACCTCATCAACGTTAGTTGACATTCCTCTCGAAGTGTCCATGGACTCTGAAGTGTTGGACACTCTTGTTGGAGCAATGTACTCAAGAAAGACTATTGCAATACGCGAATTGATTCAGAATGCAATAGATGCCTGTATATTACAGTAGGTATTCGATGATGGATATAATCCGGAAATTGAACTAATACTGGATGATGAAACTCTCGTTGTAAGAGACAATGGTCGAGGGATGAATCTAAACATCATCAAGAATTACCTTATGATAATGGGGAAGTCATATTACAAATCAACGGATTTGCATGATCTGTTGAAGGATTTGGGGACTTCACCTGATTTCATAGCTGAATTTGGACTGGGCATTTTCTCCTATTTCCTACTCGCAAAGTCATTCACAATCTACACACGCCATCGTGAAAATGAGAGTGATACGTCTTCCAATCCATGGTATAAAATAGAGTTCACTAGAGGCTTCTGTTTAATAGAAAAAACAACTAAACCGGATATCGGATATGATTTTGGTACAGTCGTACAAATCGAAGTGAATCAAGACATGATCAACATGCTCACTCAATATTTCAAGTATCAGATCCACTTTGATATAGTAAGACCACGAATATCAATCAACTGTCGTGTTTCCGATTCTAGCAAACCAGTTGGTCTATTTGATTTCAGTGGAGAAAGAAGGTCCAACGAAGTATCCTTTGAGGTCAACAAGCAATGGCAAGTGGTAGAAATTCAAGGATACTGTGACCAAAAAATCTTCTGTAGCTTCCAGACTATCCCACCTTCACCTCCTGAAGAAGAGATATCCGGCGTTTCTGTGCAAAGGAAATTCCCGGATATCGCTATTAATGGAATTAGAGTAATTTCCAATGACCCAATTCCTCAATGTCAAGATCATCTTGGAATACCCACTGCTGGGGCTGTTTGTAGTCTTCTAGTTCATATGAATATGATTAACTATCGAGGAGACCTGAAATCCAATATTGTCTGCGATTTGCCTTCTGAGGTCGTAAAACCAACTCTATCCAGAAATCAGATTCAAGACGAATGCAATGCTTACACCTTTGTTGTGGATTGCGTAGAGACTGTGGCTAAGAATGCACTGCCTCCACTGAAAGAAAGAATGGGTCCTGTGCGTTTCTGGAATGTGTTGAATGGATTTCGAGAGAATTATGAAGCTTTGAAGTATGCGATTTCAATATTCGGTGTTGAAGAGGCTGTTCAATCAACCTATATCCAAGTAGGTAATACATTAGTTCCCATTAGTCAATTCCCAGAAGAAACTCAAAAAACAATAGATATTACGACTGTACTGTTGGAAATAATTAGTAGTCTTCCATTAAAACAACCGTCCTATGAAGTGTCCCTTTGGCCTCGTATGAATATTCAGTTTCTGATTAGTTATGTTTTCCCATATCTGATTGACAATGATTGGAATTTTGAGATAACGGATACACCTTTTGCTTTTAATTCGCACCTTGATTGGGACATTTTCCTGTCATTCTATGAATCATTTCCTGAGCCAATACAAAACAGAATGGTAGTGTATATTGGCAAATATTGTTCAGATATTGAATTCTCCTACTTTCTCATCCGAATAGCAAAACCTAGGAAGGTTGATTGAATTCAGACTCTACTGAAGCATGGCTTGCCATTCTCACCTAGGCCTCAGTGTGTCTTGGGATAACTGAAGGATGGTTCTCATAGTAGCATGGGTTGACCCGAAGCATCCACAGCGCATCCCTGAGATCATCCTCATCAGGAAGCCCCACGATGGTCTTTCCGCAGATATCTATTGTGGGAAGTGCCGAAACATTGGAGATAGATCCCAGCCCGCAATCAACCTCTCGGATGAAGCCCTTGGTCAGTCCACACTTCTCCAACATCGCCTGCAGTGTTTCCTTAGCTGCAGGACAGAAGATACAGCTGTCAGCCGTGTAGAGGATGACACAGGATGGACCGTCGGTCCACTTGTGCATCTCACAACCGAGTTCTCTACCTGGATCATCGCGGTCTTGGATTCTCACAAAGGTTCCTCTCCTCCCGTCATAAAGTCTTCAGCCATCGCCTCAAACACAGCTTGTCTGATATTGTGGTCCTCAATGACCGACCGTATGACACCAGCCCACGCCGCAGTTGAGATGAAGAGGGTCAGTATCAGGATGATAATACCGTTGTACGTCAGTGGTATCATATATTCTGTCTAGACCTGAAGGGGAAGACCCTGACAGGTTTGGAAGGACATCCCACTCGGACGATAAACATGCTGATGTCTTATATTCACCACTTGTAAAAATCCACATCTGAAACTTGTCATTTCCTAATCGATATCGAAAATGCGTGAAAAATCCCAGCTTATAAGACACCGTTCACAATTCAAAGCCACACTGGAAAAAACCTCGGAAATCGTGCATTCGTCCAATAGAGGAGAGGTCTTTAGACAGCTAGTGACTGAAAAACCAACACGAGAGTGTTATAGGGAGACTGTAAAAGCTAAAAGATAACCATTGTTATTATTTAGAGGGTGTATCAGATGACATCTGATGTCAAAAAGGATCTGAGTTGGCCTGACAATCTAGTTGAGATTATGAA
>SOKL01000381.1 GCA_004376265.1 Candidatus Thorarchaeota archaeon | reverse complement strand
GTATCTCAATCAAGAAAGAAGACATTCGTGAAAGTGTGTTCACTGGACGAACTCCTCTAACAATCATCCTTGTTATTGATGTTAGTCTTTCAATGAAACGAAGTATGGACCAGATACGAGAATTTCTAGAGCGGCTGGAAAGTGAAACGCGTGGGTCTAAAGACCGAACAGGTATTGTTGCCTTCAAAGATAGTGGGGCAGTAGAGATTCAAGCTCCCACCACGAATTGGAACAAGATCTATCGAGCATTGGGTCGACTGAAGATATCTGGACTCACTCCCTTGGCCGAAGCACTCAGGAAGTCGCTTGAAACAATCAGACGAGAACGAATGAGGAATGACGACATAGAGCCGTTGGTCATTCTCATTTCAGATTTCTCACCTAACATCCCCTTAGCGCAATCAATTGGACCTGGCCATGAGAGATACACCCCAGTTCAAGATCTTGTCCGTACAGCACGACTTGTTCGAAAAGCCAAAGTACGATTAGCAGCGGTCACTGTTGATCCGGAACAGTCCAAATGGCCAAAGTTCTTGAAACGACCGTATCATGAAGCTCTCGAACTAGCAGCTATGTTAAGGATGAGAAAAGAGGGTCTCCAAGACCCCATTGAGACCATTCTAAAAGTCGATGAGTTCAGAACGACATTCGGAGCATTCCTTGTGGCACGAGCAGCTGGGGGTAGAGCGTATCTCTCACAAGAGCTCATGAAAGAATCCTCTATTCTTGGAACTCTACTTTCTTCAGGTCGTTCAAGAACCCGTTTGAGAGAACAAGATTTACGATCGGTCGAGGTGTATCTTCCAAAATGACAATATCGTAGAATACCCCCCTCGATTAGGTTATTAGCACCCATACGTTTTCACAGATGCGCACACGGTCTGATAGCTGCCTTGCATCATAGTGAGCGAGGAGAGCCCCGTTAGGGGTATCAATGAATTTGCTTTTCATATGTTAGGCACAAGACCGGTGCGCACCTATCATTGAGGTGATGATTGGATTGCTCCCCGGTAAAGTACCACCAGAGATACTTCAGAAAATTGTGTTTGCGAATCTGGGAACGAATGACCCCAATGTTCTACTTGGTCCTAGCCTTGGCGAAGACGCTTCTGTAATTCGTATCGGTGACAAGGTCATCATTGTAGCAACTGACCCAATAACTGGATCCATAGCTGATGTTGGATGGCTTGCAGTTCATGTGAATGCCAATGACATCGCTACCTTTGGAGTTCTTCCACGTTGGTTTCTAGCCTCGATAATGCTCCCTGAAAATACGTTTCCAGAAGAGCTTGAATACATCATGAAACAAATTGATGATGCAGCACAAATCCTCGGAATTGCAGTTGCTGGAGGTCACTCTGAGGTGACAGTGGGGATTAATCGACCCATTATTACAGGATTCATGATTGGAATAGCTGACCAAGGTGAATACGTTTCATCGAGTGGTGCTCAACCTGGAGATTCAATCATTGTGACAAAATCGATAGCTCTTGAAGGTACAGCAATACTTGCCTCTGAAGGTGAAAAATATCTCTCCTTGAAAGTTGGACCTGATGTTGTTGAGAAAGCAAAGACTCTGAGAGCAGACATTAGTGTTGTAGCAGAAGGAGTCGCTGCCTTTGGGACAGGTTACGTAACAGCAATGCATGATCCCACGGAAGGTGGGTTATCCGGGGGAATACATGAAATTTGTGACGCAAGTAAAGTTGGGTTTGAGATTTACAATGATGCAATTCCCGTACATGATTCCACAAAAACAATCTGTGACATACTAGAAATTAACTCGATGGAGTTGATTAGTAGTGGGTGCATGATCATCTGCTGCAATGAAGAAAATGCTAATGAAGTTGTGAACTCAATCCAATCGCATGGCGTTTCTGCAAGTGTGATTGGAAAAATTGTGAAAAATCCTGACCGTAGAATAATAGTAACAGATTCTGATGGATTCTCTCTTCCGCGACCTACAACTGACGCACTCTGGAATGCACTAAAGAAAATTAATCCTTCATGAAATCTTCTAGTTTCTTGATTTCATCATTGCCAATCCAATCTAGGATGACCGGTGAGAGTGAACTATTGCCGTTGACAAACACCTCGTGAGCATCTGACTATGGTGGAGGGTCACTTTCACTTCCTAAATA
>SOKL01000280.1 GCA_004376265.1 Candidatus Thorarchaeota archaeon | reverse complement strand
ACCACAAATGAGGACTGCATGTCCATTTCGTAGATGAACGTTGGTCCAGAACTATTGGTTGGGACTACATCTCTACAAATTAAAGTAATGTTGACACTGGCTTCTGGCATGCTTATGTTTGAGGAGAAACAGAAGAAGCTTCCCGATATAGCGGAAGAAATTGAAATTGGGTTTGCTGAAACATGGATAGGATTACTTGGTACAAGAAGAATCGTTGCAAGTAATATTACCGCAATTACACGCCTCAAATCTATCCTCCTCGAATTTGGCCCACATCTTTTTCTTATTAATCATCTTGTGTATGTGGAAACAAACCATGGTGTGGGTCGTAAGTTCGAATCATTCCCGGTCCACCACATTTTTCAACTCTTGAGCATCTACATATCTCGAAAAGCCATGAAACACAAACTGCTTCTCGAATTGTCAGAAATCCTAGAAACAGATACTCTGATCATTAAGAAATACAGGAGAGGTGACGGAGCGCAATACATTGACCTGTTTGAGAGGAATCACAATCGAGAGTTGTTGAAAAAACACGTTGATGAAGCTACAGAGATAACTACAACGGAAAAAGCTGAAATCAAAATTAGAGAACATGCTGCAGAATGGGAAGCTCGAACAAGGTTTGTGATGGGCATATGGTTGAAGAAAGATGAACTGTATATTGGACAGATTTGGATTGAACCCAAGAATTGGAAAGTCCCATCATTCGAACTTGGGTATTTCTTGGATAGTGAACATCAAGGACGTGGCACTGCATTTGAAGCAGCTACACGTTCTCTCAAGTTCCTATTCGATGAACTTCACGCTCACAAAGTGATGATCTTGACACGTGATACGAACGAAAAGAGCTGGAAACTAGCTGAACGACTTGGTTTTGTAAGGGAGGGTCACCTAAGGGAGTGCGGCGCTGAGAATGGTAAACGCTGGGGTCTGTATCATTATGGAATGCTTGTAGATGAATACAGGACAATGTGACTATCGTCTGATTAATAGTCGCCATCTCACTTTAAAATCAAAAACTGGGTTATTTTCAATGGAACAATAATGACATTGTATGTAGCGTTCTTACGTGGGATTAATGTTGGTGGCCGCAACCTGTTGAAAATGCAAGATGTTCGCCAGAGATTTACGGATCTTGGATTCGCAAATGTTTCAAGCTACAAGGCGAGTGGAAACATTCTGTTTGAAACAGAGATGAAACCAGATGATGTTGTCAATTCTATCAAGAGGGCGTTGTATAGACTAAGTGGTCGAGAGCTCGAGGTCTTCATACGAACTTCTTCACAAATCAGGGAGATTGTTGACCTTGATCCATTCAAGGGAAGGAATGCTGATTTGAGAAAATTATTCGTGACATTCATTCCAAACAATCAGACAAAAGAAGTCAATTTACCAATATGGTCACGGAATAGAGACGTGGAGATATTTCTCGTGAGAAGTGGTGAGGTGTTTAGTCAGACATTCTTACACAAAGAAAGGTATGGTGCACCTAACAAACTCATTGAGAACGAATTCAATCTACCAGCTACAACACGGAACTGGAATACAATAAAAGGAATTCATGAGAAGGTCATTCCGAATTATACGTAGTTGACCTATTGTCCGTAACTCTTGGTGAATTCGTAGGTTTGTCTGATATTCCGAGCATTTTGCGCCACATCTTTTTACTCGATTCATCAAGTTCTTCTGTAATCGTCTGCATGATTGCAACTACTTTGAAAGCTGTTTCTAGTTCAGATTCATCATCCTTCACAATGAGTTCCACCTTGAGATAAACTAATGACTTCAAGGAGAATATAGACTATTGGAGGACTTAGAGATTGTGTTTCTATGTCAATGCATTCATTGCGGGTAAGAATCAAGATAGTATGAGGGATTACCAACTAGTTTTCTAGTAGTGCCTTTATTCGTCTGACTCCATCAATTGCATCAGCACCATAATCATCTGCTCCTAGTTCCTTTGCAATCTTAAGATTCAGAGGTGCTCCTCCTGCAATGATTTTCACATTTTCACGAAGTCCAGCTTCTCTAAGAGCTTCATCAACAGTGGAAATCTGATTCATGGTCATAGTCAATAAAGCACTGAGCGCTATGACCTTTGCCCCAGAGTCTTTCACAGCCTGTACTATTTCATCAGCAG
>SOKL01000131.1 GCA_004376265.1 Candidatus Thorarchaeota archaeon | reverse complement strand
CACTTCCTCTGCATTGAAGAATTCAGAAGAAGATATGGATGTTTCGGGGTGTTTGCGATATCTTAAAGTCTGAACAGAATCTGGACAAACCTAGGAGATAATATATTTGGTTGGGAAACTTGGCGTCCATGAGTTCATGGTTTTGACTGCTGGGGGAAATCCTATCTTCCATATTTCAAAAACTGAGGAGCGAAAACTGGACGAATTGATTTCAGGTTTCCTGAGTGCAATTACAAGCTTTGCATCTGAGTTCGGTGAAGAATCAATTCAAAGCCTTTCCTTTGAAGGTTCCGAGCTTCTGTATGAGCAGTTCGGAACAGATTATCTCTTTATTTTCTTGGTCGAGTTAGACTCCTCTGAGAAAGTGCTGAGAGCTGTCCTTCGAGAGTTGAGTAAAAGATTTCTCTCTAGATATGAGAATGAGTTGCAAATGGATATTCTTATACTTGAGGTCTTCATGGATTTTGAGAGTGAGCTCCAAGGAGTCTTAACATCTTACGAAGGAGTCCTTGAGTTGATATCAAGTCTGAGCTCTTTTGTAATTCCACAAGTGATGAATGACAAACTGGACATTGCAATTAAGTCTGGAGGTTTCCTCGATGATTTCCATCGTGACCTTGGTAGTTCAGGAAACCGTATTCTTACAGCAATTGATGGGACAACATCAATTTATGATATAAGTCGAAATCTCGGTGTTTCAGATGAAGGGATATCGGATGTTGTTGAATATCTAGCGATCAGAGGTCTTTTGAAAATCTCAAAACTTTGTCCAGTGATCAAACAAAAGGATAGTCGATTTGATGCTTATCTAGATTTGATAGGTCTACCCAGAAAGGATTACCAGTTACTTGAACGTGCTAAGTCGCTCTGTAACGGAGACCGTCCTATAGTTGATGTGAGTGAACGCTTGGGTGTTGTGCCGGAACGTTTGTACGAGGTTCTTGAGAAGCTTGGCGATGAAGTGAAATGGAATCTTGTTGAGGTTAGCGGTCTCGCCGACGATTCAACGATCTAAAGAATCTCCACCCGTTTGTGATGAAGGTGTGAACTTCCCTCATATCTCAAAGTCATAGAAATAGAGAAGTTGACACTATTGAGTCCAACTGGAGTACTTTAATGTAGCATAACTATACGAGAACTAGAAGAGGAATCTAGAATTCCAACGGCGAGAATACTAGAAGCTCTTCGAATAGGTGGAAATCAGTTAATAAGGCCAAAAGAGAGGGTGTCTAGTCATGTCAGGAAAGATAGTATCAATTCATAGTTTCCGAGGTGGTACAGGCAAATCCAACATATCCGCAAATCTATCCACAATTGCAGCCCTTGATGGAAAACGAGTCGCAGTTATGGACACAGATATTGCATCACCTGGAATACATGTTATCTTTGGTATGGGTCGAGAGAAGATGAAGTACACTCTCAATGATTACCTCAGAGGTTCATGTGAAATCACTGATGCTTGTGTCGATCTGACCGATAGACTGGGTATAAAGAAAGGGAAACTGTTTCTTATCCCAAGCTCGATGTCTGCTACAGACATCACCAGGATTCTCAGGGAAGGATATGAAGTTGGAGACCTGAAGAGAGGTTTCACAGATGTGATAAAGAAGAAGGACTTGGACTATCTTATCATTGATACTCATCCTGGATTAGATCGTGAAACCTTACTTTCAATGGCTACGGCAGATTTTTTGTTTGTTGTTGCCAGAATTGACGAACAAGATCTTCTTGGAACTGCAGCCACACTAAGTGTAGCGCGAAAATTGCAGGTTCCAGATATCAAAATCATTATCAACAAGAAACCGGGAATTTATGAGAATAAGGCAATCATCAAAGAAGTTGAGCAAAAATTCAAGGCTAAGGTGGCAACAATCATACCGTTGCTTCCGCTTCTCATAGAAACAGGTAGTCGTTATGTTGTAACGCTCAGACATCCTGATAATGAATTTACAAAGAACATTGAAGAAATCTACGAAATCATTAAATGAGATATCCTTAGAACAATCTTGGAATGTAAACAATTGTAAGAGCTAGAAGTAGAATGATCATACATACAACCAATATTAGGGGGAGCAAATCGGATTGGGTGTTTTCTGGTTCACTCATTTTTCACTCGACCTGATAATCACAATGACGTTACCCCAA
>SOKL01000044.1 GCA_004376265.1 Candidatus Thorarchaeota archaeon | reverse complement strand
ACGATGACGTCTTCGTGCAAGACCATGCACATATTCTAGACCATGCCATCGTTCTGCAATGGCTGCAGCAGACTGGGATGGAGAGCCTCTTCCTGGAACAGTGAGATAGAGCACAAACTCTTTCCCATCCTCAACCCGTTTCTTGAATGGTTTCAGAGGGATAGGAATATCCAATTCTTCAGTTTCAGTGGTTGGTCTGGTGACTGAGAGCAGTTGCATGGCAATTCTGAGAGTTTTATCCCCATCAGAAGGAACGAGAAAATCCCCCTCGGATATTGTTCCATCAATACATTTGTTGTATGCCTTCAAGACCAGAGGAAGTATTGCTTCACTGATGTCCTTCCAGCTCTGGTGCGAGTCAACGACCAATACAGCTTTTACAAGGCTCTTTTGAGCATCAACATCCTTCCACATCGCACTCTTGTAGTCAGTGAGAGCTGCTTTCTCATATGCATCAAGTTGCTCTTTTTCATAATCATCTGGAGTGTTTGAAAGGACATTCTCCCACTCATCAGGGGTCATTTCCCTATGTTCTAAGACAAATTCACGGACTACATTCTCCTTGTCTGTAGTGCGCGATTCGATTCCGTAGATATCAAAGTCGAAGGCATTCTTTGTCTTCAGATCAATGGCCATAAAAGGTTCACAGACCACAACAGAGGGAGCTCCATCAACACGTGTCAGTTGTTTGGCACGAGCAAGAACGAAATCAATTCTCCCTCTTCCACCATCAACAGGAACCTCTGAGAGCAGGATGAGGCCGCTGTTATCATACGCCATCTCAGTTCCATGGTAGATAACTCCATTGAAGCTGAAGGGACTCTGAAAGTTCTTGCTTACAAATCTATGAACTCTAACACCTATTTTTCTGCTTTGCTCTTGATACTCTCCCAAGAGTTCCAGTGAGTCTTTAATGTCTAAAATACCATTCTTTAACAGGTCATCTAGATTCTGTAGAGGTTCATCAAGAACTGCCCCGTCCTTCTTAGCCTCAGTGATAGCCTCTTGTAGGATATGATCCTCTGTTTCTTTTTCCGATTTATCTTCTGAACCCTCAACAACTTCCTCAGGGGTTATATCAACCTCTGAAGGAGTTTCATACGTAACAGATTCGAGGACCTCTGATGTAATTGACTGGCGTTGACCATTTCTAGTTCCGTACTCGCTCTTTATCTGGTCCACAACGATTCTTAGTTCCTTGAGTCCATCACGAACATAGTTAGGTCGACCGGATCTTCTCCCAGTGTAGACATAATCCAAGAAAGGAATGAGTCTAAAGAGCAGAGAATCAATGTACTTCTTGGCATCCTTTGGCGGAATCCCATACTTCAGACACTGTCTTGCAAGTTCCATGAGTGGACTTCTGATCATATCTGCGAAATCAAGTTCTGGAATGTGATTATGTCTGACCGGGTATGAAGGTGTCTTTGCAGATCCATGATAGCCAATATAGGACGAGCCATCATCTTGCTCAATAAGGATTGGTTTTGAAAAGAAATATCTGCTCTTAGTGACATCTCTTAACCTACTTCCAGAATAGTCCCAAAGATTATTGAGATACTTCTTGTTTCCCTCTTCTCGTTTCACTCGTTTTGTTTCTGTATTTCCATATTTTACGGAAGTCTTCAAGAGAACCCGTGAGAAGCTCCGTCGGACATTGTTTTCAGCCTTGAGTAATTTTGAAGCATCAGGATGACCTTCAATAAGGGTCTGTTGATATTCTTCTTTTACGGAACTCCAAACTCTTGCCATTCCTTTGATCCTGTTCCCCTGTCCAAAGTATAATGGTCTTGTCTTACCTGTGGCTCTATCTCTTGCTAGGGCGAGAGTGATTGACATTGCCATCTTGAAGGCTGTGGTAAGAATTCTTGCAGGATTTCTTGGATACAGGATATTTGTCACATCATGGTATCAGTAATTAATATAATAAATTCTTCGGGTAATTCGATATAATGCAAAACTTTTATTGGTCAAATATTTACAACTAAATCATAATTTAAACATATTTTACCTTTGCAGTCTTACTAAGTTTATATATCAATTTGAGTAGACAATGTACGAGTACATAACCAATCTTGGAAACAAGAAGGGGAGTGAACTCGACTGACCATAAGAGATGGGTCAGAAGTTTATATATCGAAGGTGAAA
>SOKL01000009.1 GCA_004376265.1 Candidatus Thorarchaeota archaeon | reverse complement strand
TACAGGTTCAGGTCCTGCAAGGGAAGAAGGGACTGGTGATGATGGTGATCCAAAAGCAGTTCTTGTTCCACTTGATGTAGATGCTGTAATGGGTAGTCCAATTGAAGTACGGAATGGAGATCTTGCTCGTAAGTGTCTTGACAGTGATTCGATGCAAGATATTGACGCAGAGCTGGAACTACTCGCAGTAGAAGTTGATCAGCGTGGAGGAAATCTAGAGGATTTGGAAGGTGTATACCTCACTGCTGGTGTTGGGTCTCCGAGAAGAGAATGGATTCGGTTTTGGTATCGTGCAAAAGCACATGGAAGGCTACGTATTGAGGTGGTTGAACAGAAATTCTCAGGGTCAACCCCTCTCACACCTGAAGTATGGAGGTTAGGTGATCCTATTGAAGAACTTGACATTGTTCAATCATTGCAAGCGTTTCCTGTTCTTATTCCCAACAAATCAACACGAAAATGGCTCAAGGTTGATTCTCAAGGAACTTCGACGTCTAAGTCACTTCCAGATATGCTCATAGTTATCGATTCAAGTGGTTCGATGTCTTGGGGAATGCGCTCAAAGTCTGTTTCCGGTTCGTATCATACCGCTCTCGTATCCGCATTCGCCGCAATGGAAGTTGCATTACGAAAAGGTTCAAGGATTGCAGTAATCAATTTCTCAGATGGAAGTAGATCAAGTAAATGGTCGTCCACTAGACAGGGAGCAGAGCGCGTACTTCTAGCCTATCAAGGAGGGGGTACGGTAGCTCCAATCAAAAAGATTGTCCAAGCATGTGAAGCAGCGGATTCACAAGTCATGGTTCTGATGATGACAGACGCAGAGATTGCAAACTGGGACAAATTTATTGATTCTATCCGCACTCTTTCCAGTAAAGGTCACAAATCATTTATTTTCCAAATCGGAGGAGGTTCTGGAAAGCGTAAGAGTAAGGTTCAGCAAGCTCTTGAGGATGTTGGAGCCTATGTATTCCCGATCAAATCTGTGAAAGATCTTCCCGGCCTTGTCATCCGCGAGGTCCGTGAAGTCTTTCGAGGTTAAATGATCTATTCAGACTCTTCTTGATCATTTTCCGTTCCAGGTTGTGGCTGACCGGTCAAGTATGCTTGGATTGACCTTGCTGCGATTCTTCCTGCGCCCATTGCTTCAATGACCGTAGCAGCTCCTGTAACAATATCTCCACCTGCCCAGACTCTATCCACACTGGTACGGTTGTTCTTGTCAACCTCGATGTAGCCCCATCTATTAAGTTCAAGATCTGGCATTGTATTAATCAAAAGCGGATTTGCACCTGCACCGATAGATATTATCACTTGGTCACACTCAAATTCGAAATTGGATCCCTCAATGGGTATTGGTCTCCTTCGACCACTGTCATCAGGTTCACCAAGCTCCATTCGGATACATTCCATTCCTGTAACCTTTCCATCTTCTCCAAATATTCTCACGGGATTAGTCAACAACTGAAAGTCAATGCCTTCTTCCTCTGCGTGGTGCACTTCTTCGCCTCTTGCTGGTAGTTGCTCTCTTGCCCTTCTGTAGACAATACTGACTTCTGCTCCAAGTCTTCTAGCTGTACGAGCTGAATCCATTGCAACATTGCCACCACCAACGACACAGGTGTGTTTCCCGGGCGGAAGAGGAGAGTCGTACTCTGGGAATAGGTAACCTTTCATCAGGTTTGATCTAGTCAGGTATTCGTTCGCTGAAAAGACCCCATTGAGTTCTTCACCCTCTATTCTCATGAATGACGGAAGACCCGCGCCAACTCCTATGTAAACTGCATCGTACTCTTCAAGTAGTTCATTCATCGGCACAGTCAAACCAGCAACTATGTTCATCTGGAAGTTGACTCCTTGCTTTTCCAGATAGTCAACTTCTGCACTGACGATCTCCTTTGGAAGTCTGAATTCAGGTATTCCATATACCAGAACACCTCCTGCTTCATGAAGCGCTTCAAAGACTGTGACTGCATGACCCTCTAAAATCAGGTCTCCTGCAACTGTGAGTCCAGACGGTCCTGATCCAATAACAGCAACCTTCTTGCCTGAGGATTTTGGTTTTTTCGGTATTTTCACCAGATTGTTAGTCCTCTCATAGTCTGCAACAAACCGCTCAAGAGCGCCGATGGATACACCACCATATTTCTTGAACAATGTACAGGCCCCCTCACATTGGGACTCTTGTGGACAAACTCTACCAGTGACAGCAGGAAGAACATTCGTCTCTTTGATCATTCGAGCAGCTTCAACAAACTTACCCACTGAGACCAAATCTAGAAACTCGGGAATCTGCACACCAACCGGGCATCCACCAACACATGGTTTTTTCCGGCAGCTGAGACATCTCACTGATTCTCTCATGGCTATTTCAGGAGACAGTCCCAATGGTACTTCCTCAAAGTTAGCTGCACGTGTTTTAGGATTCTGTTCAGGCATCTTCGCACGCGGGATGGCCATTCGTTCTTTGGGAGTGATCTTTTTAGTCAACTAAGCAACCTCCTTCTCTGCTCTATCTTCTTTCAAGATTGCTCCGTCTTGTTTACATTTGTGAAATTGAAATGCTAAGTTCTCTTCTGCTACATAGGCTCGCTTTCTCGTAAAGACCAAGTCCCAGTTCACTTGATGGCCATCAAAGTCAGGTCCATCAACACAGGCAAATCTTGTCTGTCCTTCCACTTCCACGCGACAGACCCCGCACATTCCTGTTCCATCAACCATTAGAGTGTTCAGACTTGCAATTGTTGGTATCTTATGAGGTTCAGTACCCTTGCTGGATACCATCATCATGTATGTACAACCAACAAAGTGAGCATGGTCAATCTTGCCTTCTTTTTCAAGTATTTGTGGAAGTGCTTCTTTTACATGCCCTTTGATACCTGCCGACCCATCACCAGTCACGATATAGAGCTCATCCACAACTTCTCTCAGCTTGTCCTCGTTATACACAATGTATGAGGTTCGAGCTTCCAATAGACCCACAACTCGATTACCCGCTTCTTTGAATGCCTTTGCAAGAGGATAGATTGCACCAAGACCATAACAGCCTCCGCCCAGAAGAACTGTGCCCCATTTCTCGATTATTGTTGGTCTGCCAAGCGGGCCTACTACCGTGTGAACAGTGTCACCCGCTTTCATTCTTCCGAGTTTCATTGTTGAAACACCAGCTTCGAGATAGAACACCGTTATCGTTCCAGCTTCAGCATCCCAATCGGATAATGAGAAAGGTACTCGTTCACCGACCTCATCAGGAATTATCATAATGAATTGGCCTGGCTTTGCACGCTTTGCAATAGCTGGTGCCTCTAAGACTAGTCGGTGTGTATTAGGAACGACTTCCTCGTTCACTAGAATCTTGCCAGTCATTTAGACACCTCCTTTGCTTGTGCTTTCTCTAATCGTTTGACAAGTTCATCCAACGACTCATCAGATTTCGGTTTGTCACGATCTGGTAGTGCTTCTATGAACGTAGCTAGGTCTTGGATCCGTTCTGGAAGAGTCGCACCTCGGTACATTGGGTACCAATCGTTCTTTTTCTTTGATTCTGGTTTCCAAGATGCTCTTCTCGATTGGCCCCCTGTTTCGATGTTTCGAGTAAAGTGTGCTAATTCATCCCAAACTTCATCGACTTCTTTATACTCGAATTTGCCTGTTCCAATCTTCTTACCAATTTCTGTGAAAATCAACCAATCCTCTTTGGCTGTGCCAGGAGGTTTGACTGTTGCTTTCATCTTAAGTGGTTTCATCTCAAGATTAACAAATGTGCCATTTTCCTCAACAAATGTAGTAGAGGGGAGGATTACGACTGCTAGATCTATCCAGTCTGATGGGAAGGGGGACTGATAGATAATATTTGGTACTTTCTCAAATCCTGCAATAGGAATAGAACCATCTGCAACATATAGTACGTCTAGCTCTCCCTTCTGTGCCTTCTCACGCATCTCAACTAAATTTAGACCATCAGAAAGATTTCCGCCGCCCCATGCTTTCTCGACCTTTGATTTTGATTCCTTCACCGTGATTGATGAAGGTCCGGGTAGCATCTCGGGTCGTAGTCCCGCCTTTATGACACCAGCTTCGTTTCCTAATGGGAATAATGGGAATTGTACACCCTCTTCTCCTGCAAGTCTGACAAGTGCACGAAGAGTATGGCCTGGTTCTTGGAACTCCAGTATTCTTGGTCCCACCAAGATTGCTCCCTTCCCATTCTTCGTTATATCGACCAGTCGCTGAGCTTGTGCTGCACTGATACCAGGTAACTTTCCATCATGCTCAGATAGCTTTGCTAGTATAGATGGTAATTTCTTAGGTGAGGTTGGAATGTATTCTGATGCCCATCGTTGTTGATTCACACCTGCCTCACCAAAAACAATAAGGGGTGTTCCTCCTTTCACAACTTGATAGACCGCTTTAGCTACAACTTGGTGAGTCTTTACAAAGTCCCCACCAACCGATATGATCCAATCAACTTTCTCCAAACTATCGAGAGTTTCTATTCTTGCAAAGTCTTGGTCTCTAGCTAGTTCTTTGTGAATGAGCGCTGCGAAATCTGAGCCTTGGAAATCAACGTTTGAACTCTTAACGCTAGCTCTTGCAAGCTTATGGAACAAGTACGCAGACTCCGAGCTCATTTGTGGGCTTCCAAGGAATCCAACTTTCTCTGGTTCTGCTTCAGTCAAAATTCTCGTAACTTCGGTAAGTGCATCATCCCAAGAAACTGGTACATCCACACCATCTTGTTTGACATACGGAGTTTTGAGCCGATCTGGAGCATTGACCATAGATGGTATGCAGAATCTCCCGAGAACACACATGTGACCATAGTTTGGAGCACTTTCAATCCTACCTGGCCCGGTACCCATTACCCGTTCCCATTTGAGGTCGAGCTGCATTTGGCATCCAACTCCACACAGCGCACAAGTTGTTTCCACCGATTCATCTGGTGTTCCAATCCATTTGCTTATCCTTGGAGTAATAGCTCCCGTAGGGCACACGTCAACACAAGCACCACAGAACCAACATCCACTATCAATGTGAGATGTCCCAAAAGCTGTATCGACTCTCGTTTCATGTCCTCTTTGTGCGAAAGTGATTGCGCTAGTTCCACGAACTTCATCGCAGACTCTTACACATCTCGCACATAGAATACAGAGATTGTAATCACGATCAAAGAATGGGTCATCGCGCTCAACAGGATTTCTCTTGTAATGAGGATGATAATCTAGGTCTTTTACGTCAAGAAACTCAGCAACTTCTCTAAGTTCACAGTGCTCTCGATTCGGGCATGTATTGCAGCCAGTAACTGCCCCCGCTCTGTGCGACTCCGTTCTGTATTCCAGACATCCTGGCCACTCAAAGCAAACAATACAGGCACTTGGATGCTCTCTCAAGATTAATTGCAGGATATTGCGCTTTATCTTAGTCAGTTCATCTGAATTAGATGAGACCACCATACCATCTTTCGGTGGTGTTGTACAGGATGCCACAAAACCTCTCCCTCCTTCAATTTCAATAAGACACAAACGACAACCGCCATAGGCTTCGCGCTCTGGATGGTCACAGAGGGTTGGAATCTGTATTCCTGCAGATCGGGCAACATCAAGCACAGATTGAGCATCTTCTCCAAACTGGACTTTCTTTCCGTCGATGAATAATGTAGGCATTACATGGCACCTCCCTTCTCAAATGCCGATACTTTCACAACGGCTGATGCCTTTGGCGGACAAACTTCGAAACAAGCTCCACATTTGATACATAGATCTTGGTCGATTACATGAAGTACGTCTTTCTCACCAGTAATAGCGTTAGCAGGACAAATCCGTTTGCAGGCTCCACAATATATGCAAGTCTTTTCATCAATCTCATACCTGATCAGGGCTGTGCAGACCATAGCTCTGCATTTCTTATTGTTGACGTGTTCTTCGTACTCAACTCGGAAATAGCGTAGTGTAGTAAGTACTGGATTTGGAGCTCCCTGCCCTAACCCACAGAGTGACCCCTCTTTAACTGTGATAGCAAGCTCCGCCAAAGTTTCAATATCACTCGGTTCACCATCTCCAGCTTTAATCTTATCTAGAGTTTCTAACATTTGGAGTGTGCCGATTCTGCATGGGGCACACTTACCACAAGACTCGTCTTGTGCAAAAGAGAGGAAATATCGGGCAATATCAACCATACATGTTGTTTCATCCATCACTATCATGCCGCCAGAACCCATGATGGTTCCAGCTTGAGTCAAGGAATCATAATCAACTGGCATGTCAATCTTGTCGACTGGCACACAACCACCAGATGGTCCTCCAGTCTGAACTGCTTTGAATTCTGCATCATCTTGGATTCCACCACCTATGTCGTAGATAATGCTTCGTAGGGTTGCGCCCATAGGAACCTCCACTAGTCCTGAATTCTCTACTTTTCCAGTCAATGCAAAGACTGCTGTACCTTTGCTTTTCTCAGTTCCAACTTCTGAGAACCATTCTGCACCCTTTGCTATAATGGCTGAAGTAGCTGCTAATGTTTTCGTGTTATTGAGTACTGTGGGCTTTCCCCATAGTCCACTCTCAGTAGGGTACGCTGGTCTAGGTCAGGGCATTCCTCTTTTACCCTCAATGGAGGCTAGGAGTGCAGTTTCCTCACCACAAACAAACGCACCAGCACCCTCTTTGATGTGAATCTTGACGCTGAATTTCGTTCCTAAGATACTATTTCCAACAAAACCTCGTTCTGTTGAGTCTTCAAGTGCTTTTTTGAATCTCTCAACTGCCAGTGGATACTCATGGCGGACATATATGTACGCATCACTCGCGCTGATAGCATAAGCAGCAATCAACATTCCTTCTAATATGCTGTGAGGGTCTGCTTCTAATAATGAGCGATCCATGAATGCTCCTGGATCCCCCTCATCAGCATTGCATACCACATATTTCTGGTCACCAGGTGCATTCCTTCCAAGTTTCCATTTTAGACCAGTTGGAAAACCAGCACCACCTCTTCCTCGTAGACCTGAACTAATAACCTCTTCAATAACCTCTTCAGGTGTCATCTCAGTTATTGCTCTCTTGAGACCGTCGTATCCTCCACGTTCAATGTAGTCATCAATGTTCTCAGGATCAATCTCACCACAATTTCGGAGAATGAGTCTGTGCTGATGTGAATAGAATGGAATGTCATCATATTTCGGAATCTTCTCCCCTGTGTTTGGTTCAACGTAATATAGATCCTCAATAGGTTCTCCTTTGCCTAGATGAAACTCAACAATCTTAGGGATATCAGAGTCTTTTACCATCGCATAGAATGTGCCCTCTGGCTCTATTGCGATTATTGGGCCTTGTTGGCAAAAACCGTGGCAACCTGTCTTTTTGATTTCGACTTTCTTATCTAATTTTTGTTTCTTGATTTCTTCTTCAAGCATCTTGTGGAGAACATCAGATTTAGATGATTCACAACCAGTTCCTCTGCAAATGAACACCGTTCTCTTGGCATCATCGGTCATTTGCTCTTCCCCTTCTTTTCTTCTCGATCTTTCTTGTCAATCTGAACAAAAAGTCTCGACATTTTGCGTTGATTCATTTTCCCATGTATCTCTTCGTCTACAACAGATACCGGTGCTAATGCGCAACATCCAAGGCAAGCAACACGTTCTAGACTATATCGTCCATCTTCTGTTGTTTCACCTGGCTCAACTCCCAATCTCTCAGTGGTTGCAGATAATAGACTCTCACCACCCTGAACAAAACAAGCAGTTC
>SOKL01000244.1 GCA_004376265.1 Candidatus Thorarchaeota archaeon | reverse complement strand
CTATCGCAAATGGAGATGTAGTTATTTATGGAGTTACGCTGGATAATGATGGGCATACTCAGCTTAAACAGGGATCAGAAGCAGATATAATCCAGTTTCTAGATGACCTGGGAATCAAAGTTAGTCGCTATATGAAACACATGGCGGCGCTTTCGAGGGTGATACTGCTTGTCGAAGGTGAATCAGATAGCAAAATAATCAAGAAGATTCTGTACAAATTTAACAAACTGGATGAATTCGAACAACATAGACCTCTATTTGTCCCATTAGGAGGAGTAGAAGAAGCCAGTAAAATTGGTCGAGCTGTGGTAGATTTGATATCTAAGGGAGATGATACACTACAAACACCCTCGATTCCATTTTTAGTCATTCTTGATAGAGATGAAACACGTCAAAAACAAAAAGAATACGAATTTATTCTCTCTGTTCGAGAAATAGAGAATCTTGTGATTACGAAAAAATCAATATCAAAGCTTGCAGAGAAATTCTTCCAGACACTGAATATTGAATCCAATGATGAAATTCAAAATAATTTTGATTTAGCTTTAACGGAAGCAGTTAAAGACTATCTCAACAAATGGACTCTGATGATAATAAGATCAACACTTGGAAAACAAGTAAGACCAATTCTTCGTAGAAAATCTACTGGTAAGCTTTGGAAAATGACTCAGGAAGAAATACTCGGGAAGTTGTTAGAAGAGAAATCCTTCATTGAGGAAACCCTACAAGAGATTTCCGAAAGATATACAGAAAGTTATGTCAAAGAAACTTACGATGACCTCAAACACCATTGTATTGATGATTCTGGAAAGATAAACTATGAATATGTCTGCACTAATCTTCCCGGCAAAATCTTTCTGAAACATATTCTTCCAACAGCATTGATTGACACCACAAAATCACTTCATGAAGAAGAAACTGAATTTGATGAGATAAAGTATAGAGGAGTAGCTGGATCGATGTGTAACGTAGATGAATTACTGGAAAACTGTGAAAAAATCCCAGCAGATATTGAACGACTTCTTAGCAAAATGAATAAGTAGATTTAGAAAAGAGATTCATAGGAGCTAATTGGTTACCTTTTCATCGAACATTGGGATTATTATTGTGAGTTCTTGAATGTATTTTTTAATCATCGATTTCGCATCTGCTTCTGATAATCCACGTACTTCAGTATAAACTTCCATCATAGTTGAAAAGAGTAATTGGATTGTATCAATCAAGATGGTATTACCTCTTTGAGAATATCTCTTTAGTAACAATAGACCTTCTTCTAATGACTTATCGGCATCTGGTAAGAGATTTAATTCTTGGTATACTTTGACAAGATTTAGGAGCGTACGAGCAAGATGATAATCGAAAGATGGATCAAAGTCCATCGATAGTTGTCTTCGAATATCCAAACATCGTTCAAATGCTTTTCTTGCTTCTTCGTATTGCTGGGTCCTAAAGTAAAGTCCGCCAAGATTGTTAAACATACTTGAATATTCGAAAATAGTAGACTGGTCATTATTCTGAAGTAGACTTTCAAAAATCTGTAAGCCTTGTTTCACGGTATGTTCTGCTTTATCATATTCTTCTTTCTCAGTGTAAATTCTGCCCATTCCAATTAAACACTTAGCGTAATCTTGTAAGTATAAATCAGGGGCGAGTTTCGCTAATTCTTGGTTCAAATCAAGCGAAGTAAGCATAGCTTGTTCTGCATCACCCAAACGGTTTGTTCTCCGTAATAAAATTCCTAGATTGTTATAAGCAGCTGCCAAGAATGGATTATATTTGGAGGGTGATTCCTGAGCTAAATTATTGTAAATCTCAAGTGATTCTATTAGCATCCTCTCAGCATCTTCATTGTTACCCGTTTTTGTAAGAAGATGCCCAGTGTTTTGTAGGACCATTGCAACATCTGACAAATATGTTTCTGGAGTGATTTCAGCTAGAGTTCGATAGATTTCGGTAGCTTCATCAAATGATGGAAGTGCTTCAATGTGTCGTCCAGTCTGCGCAAAGAAGTTGCCCAAGTTCACTAATGTACTGGCAACATCTGCGTTGTAGTAACTATGGAGTTCACTCAATTTTCTACAAATTTCTAGAGCTTCGTTATACATCTCTTCACATTTCTTATAGTTGCCAATGTGAAAATTAAGAATCCCCAGACTATTCAGAGTATTTGCTAAATCCGGAATGTATTCCTCCTGACCACTCTTTACTAATTTTCTAAATATTATCAAAGCTTCTGTGAATCGTTTTAAGGACTCTTCAGGTTTCCCCTTTATATCGAGTAAATTACCAAGATTAAATAGACACATAGCAATATTAGATAATCGTTCGTTTTCTTTATCTTCCTCGATATGATGCCAGATATTTAACGACTCTGTGAGCATTTTCTCTGCTTCATTAGGACGGCCTGTTTCGGTATAGAATATTCCAAGTAGATTCATAGTTGAAGCAAATTCAGGTAATATAGCACATTCGTTTTCACTTACCAATCGTTTTTGGGTTTCGAATGCAGAAAGTAAATTTTGTTCAGCCTCCATCAATCTATCTATTTTGGAATAGATTTCACCTAATTGTGATTGATGATAAGCAATACATCTTTCAGAACGAAATTCAACAGATTGAAACACTGATAGAATATCATGAAATTTGTGACGGATTCTCAGTCCAGCTGTAAGATATGGAAGATATTTTATTGCCACATCCTGAGAAACATGCTCTAAGATTGATATTTGTAATCCAAGTAAAGCTGGTTTCTCGGTTCGTTGATATCCCTCATTTAGATTTTTTCCAATACCATCAACAAATTTCTTCTTATTATCTCCAATTTCTGCGAGAGACATCTCTTTTGCTAATTCATGCAGGGCAAATTCATCTTCTTTTCTTTGTTTGACAAAGCTGTAACTGATCAGATCAAGCCATTCACTTGATTTGACTTCAGGATATACTACTGACAGAATTTCCTTGTTGAAATAAGGGAGAATTGCGGCTATATCAATTAGTTTTGAAATATGTTTCGCTCGATGATACAACACATTCCATACCATAGCTCTCACTTTTTCAAGCTCATTGGATTCAAGATTCGAAATGATTTCAATTGAAATGGGATTTCTCAGATGCAGATCACACAATAACTGAAGTAAAAATGGATGACATCTACTTGTACTAATGATAGCATTCTGAATATTAACATCCGCTATTTTTTGTAATGTTAACAAGTCAATCGCTTCGTTTTGATGAAGTGCCTTGAGTTCTATTTGTTCTAAATCAATCCATTTGCACCAATCTTCATTATATTGAGTACGTCCTGAGGTGACTAATATACATCTTTGAATGCTTTTTCCAAACTTGTGCCAAAGCTCGCCTTCACTTATCTGGAAATTTCCAATTTTCCATCTTTGGTCATGTCGATTTATGGACTCATAGGCATCAAAGAGAAAGATAAGTGGAAAATCTCTTGAACTAGTATTCTCATCAATATCCGATTCTAGTGCTTGTAGTAATAGTAAAATCGTTTTGTTTGGGTCTTTCCAAATTATTTCTATTAATTCATTATCCCAGTTCGCTCCAATTTTCTGCTCAAACCAATTACCTATCTTTCCTTTCTTTTTCGTTATGATTTCTCTCAGTTTCTTTGCAAAACTACCAAATTTGATGGACTTGTCTACAAAATCACCTAGCAGAGGTACCATCGCGATTATATCTTTTAACCAACCCTTCGGCTCATCAGCTGAAGGTTCCACACCATCCAGTAGACGTTGCTTTATTGACCAAAGTAAATCAAACCTTGGTAAAACATATCCTAACTTCCTAACCTGAATTGCGATTTGATTTATTCTTGAGTTGAAATCTCTTGATATCGAACAATCGATTAAAATTGAGTGTTGAATATTCTTAGCCCAATATCGAAGGAGGGAACTCTTTCCTATCCCACCTACTCCATAGATATGACACCCTATACTTTCTATCTTAGAAGATTGTATTGAATCATTCATCCATTGAAGCCAATCTTTTCTTCCAACGAATGGTTTCGTCAGAACCCCTATATCATCCATGGAAAGATCTCCACTTTACCTGATTAAGTAAATCCTTGAATGCTAATTAACCCTATCAACAGTTTACCTAATATCTACTTCAAACAAGAACAAATGCTGGCGGAAACAGAACAAAATACTCGATGACGATGGAGAGCATGACCCCACCGAAGACAAGACCCTTTCCCCTACCCTGATTGGTTTCAGTGAACCAGAGGATTGCACCGATAAGTACGATGATGATGCCTGAGATTTGACCGATGAAGATAAGGAAGTCCCATATCTCTATGAAGTAGGTAACAATGAGGTTAGCGAAGTTCTGTAAGGGACTCTGCATTAGAAGGTTTGGCATTGCGCATTCTCCGAGTAGTGATGGCATGGCACTTGAGAAGGACCAGTAGATGTCCAAAGGGTCAACAATGAATCTAAGGTCACTTCCCGATACCACCTGTGAATGAGTGTGATGTCTTTTGAACTCGTACAGAACTAACTACGAATAAAATGAACTAGCAACGTAATTTCCTGCATATGAATGATGTAATTCGTTCAATGATTCCTTTTTTTGGGAATTCTATTTGTGAATCCAATTCTCTGATGAGGTTTTTTCGATTGGGAAAACCCAGTATTGCAGCATTAAGTAAACCGAATCGCAGGAATAATAAACTAATTCTTGAAACCCAATAGAGGTGCATTCCAGCCTTCTTTTCAGCGACACCGCTCTTATCACCATGAGCAATTTTGTTCCTAGCTCTCCAACACCTTTCGAGTAACTCTTTGAATTCAACACCTCGTACTTCACCATATCGGCCAGAATCAAAAAGCCATGTGATTTCTTTGTGTTTATTTCTCGTAATTTCAAGAATTCTTAGTATTGCATTGCTCTTTGGATAACCGAAAATGGACTCTAAACCTATAACAGAGTGTACAACAGCATCTCCAAAACCAAAATCGAGTGTATAGTGAGCTGTTCCATGTCTTCTCAATGATAGGATATAGCATGAGTCTTCATCCAATTCGTGAATTGAACGTATTATTGGTACAAGCTGATCTACATCAGAGGCGTAAATCTTCGTTGGATCACCACGAGGTGCTAAATATTTAGACATAGGAATAGTGGAAACAAAGGTATCTTCCTCCTTTATCCACCAATGTGCATATTCCACACCCACTCCATCACCAAATACCAATCTAAGAGCAAAGATTGTTCTCTCAAGGATTTTCATGTATTTTACAGGAACAGGATACATATCTGTAGAATCTGGTTCACCAACATCAAGAACATATTTGAACCGTTGACTATTGTGTGGCATAGTGAAATTGGGGTAATGTATTGCAAATTCAGTTGTTTCACTAAACGTGGATCGTCGAATAACTCCAAATTCGCCCAAATCAATACTGTAAACATACATTTCGATATTGAGGAGTGGAAAAACAATACCTCTATCTAAGGAAGGAGTTGTCAATCCTTGAATGAATGCTTTAGTCATCAAAGAAAGTTCTTTTTCGACAAATTTCGAATCCCAAGATCTACTACCGCACGGACCATAGGCTGATACCATTGTGAATTCTGTTAGGATTTCATCAAGTCGGTTTCTTTCAATTTTTAATGATTCATTCAGCGCATGAAGTAATTCTTTATACTCATCACAAATTCTAACCAATCTCAAAATGGAGCTTTGCCTTTCTTTTGCATGAACGCTAATAGAAATTTCAAGTGGCCTAATCTCTTGTCTAAATGGAATCTTTACATCACTTTGAATATCGATGATTTTTCTTCCAAGTTGCATAACCAATTCATTGAGTTTCTCATCATCACCCATCTTTAACCAAAATCTCCATCCTATACAGGTTTAGCACTATCCCATATTACGCTGAAGCCATTCTCAAACTGCTTCTTCTCAGTGGTATTCATCTGAGTTATTGCTGATAATTTATTTCCAAAATCTTTGATTGAATGTCCAAGATGCCACGCTTCAGTTTCAGTAATCATGAATCGGTCGTGGAGTGTTTTTGGGGGAGCATATCTGATATCAATTTCAGGTCGATCATTCTTCATTTTCTTAGCTAACACTTCAAATTCAGCACGATTTCTTCTGTTTTGAGGTGGATATGTTAGAAATTTCACAGGTTGTTTGTGTGGTGATTTCTCAAAAACAATCAATGTTTCACGGCTAGGATATGGATCAACGACAATCAAGAAACCTTTGGCTCTTGCCGCAATCTCCAGTATTTGATTATATGCTTCGAATTGCCCGCCAGGTCCAGTAACAAGTCCAGCTGATTTTAGTGTTTCAAGTGTCTTATTCCCCACTACACCTCGCAAAGCAAATTGCTTCAAAATACTGATACCAATTTTCAGTTTGGTTTCTGGTTTCACTGCCCTCTCAATTTTTGAGAACTTGGATAGAAGTTTGTGACTATTCTGAAGCTTTGTTTTTGTTACGGTAGAAACCCCACCTAGGTAGTCATAGACCTTTGAAATCCAGCTATTAGCAAGGTTAAAGTATCTATCATCAGATTCTAGTAACTTCTTCTTTCTTTCATCTCTAAGATATGATTTGGATATCCTCCTTGTTGTTGACCCGATACGTGGTGATTCAAAAGCATCCCCTACAATAGCTCCAGCAATCTCAGATAGAATAGAATCACCTGATTCAGCTCCTGATGATTTCAGAGATCTTCTTTCAATCTGAGATCTATCAAGAATGTTCTGACCCTCACTGATTAGGCGTTCCAGTGTTTGATGAGAGTCATCTTGCATATTTGATACATAGCTCATAGTCATTTAATGCTAAGCAATCCATTTCAACTTCTACAACGATTATCTTAATACTAGGAATAATATCAGTATTTTGAGAACGATTTCTGTTTTGAGGAAATAGGGGAGATTCAATCATGACTATTGGACAGAACCCAAACAGGGTGAAGAAGAAACACTTTGCTCGTGCAATTGAACTTGCTGCTATGAGTCCAAGTGAAGATGATAGACCTCATCCTAAAGTTGGAGCAGTCGTAGTAAAGGATGGTGAAATTATTGCAGAAGCATTTAGAGGCCAGATTGGGCGAGGTGATCATGCAGAGTTCATAGCATTAGAACGAATGTCCAGAGGAAATCCGAATATAGAGGATTCAGATTTGATTACAACACTTGAACCATGTACTCAAAGAAGTCATGATAAGAAACCTTGTGTTTCATGGATTAGAACACGTAGAATCCGTAAGGTTTGGATTGGAACCCTAGATTACAATCCAATAATAATGGGCAAAGGAGAAACATATCTAAGAAACAATGGAATCTTGATTGGTAGATTTCCTGATGATTTTCAACTTGAGATTCTTAAACAGAACGCGGAATTCTTCAAATATATTGCTTCTCTACAACCCTCATTGTCAATGGAAGAATTAGAAAACCGTGTGGAAACAATGCGTAACATCATCACAACCGAATTACTGGAGATTAATAAGAGAGGGGTTCTAACGAGTGATAATCAGAGATCTAGAGATTTGATTGTAGGTGCATATTAAAGGAATTTGATGATTGATGCAGACGACAGTGAGAGATGGAATGAGTTTTGTTGGTATCTTTACAATGCAAGATTGTATGGAGCAGCTGGATTCGCATTTTATACTTGTACCAAAATTGATGTCAGTTACTTTCCTGGTTGGCTAGGACTTGGAGCAAGTGAAATAGAAATATACAGCAAAGGTGCAGACAAATTTACGTATCCTCTTGAGAAGGCACAGAAGCATCTAGAAACTGCTTACAAACTATATTCTGAACCTGATGATCTTCACTATTCTGCATGGTTAACTCTATTCAATGCTTGGGACAAGGTTGGAAACAAAAAAGCAGCAAAGCTATGTGCCAAGAGGGCAGTTACATTAGATCCAGCTAAAAAGAAGAATTAATAGAAACCGGCGGCGCCACTTCTTCTTCATTTCTTCTTTTTCACATAACGAATAATCTGACACTTTTTACACCGGAATCCTTCCAAAGATGCGCATCCAAACCAAGCCCGATCTAATCGTTCCCCACACCTACAGACGACAGCTGGTACATGGTTACACCAACTCAATCCATAATTTGATACAATGTATCCATGTTCCATCTGTTCTCTACATACTGGACAAGTATCATAAGAGAGACCTTTGATATGTTTCGTCATTCTCAGCTCAACCCACAATTACGAAAAAAGCACTCTTCCCTCTGCTACGTAATCACGTGAAGACACATCAACATTTGCTACCGGCGGCACCAACTATTTACTTGCGCTATCACCTTTAGTTTTCCAGTCCGTCAATATAGCAAGAACCACCCCTATAACGAATAGACCAACACCAAGAGTTGCATATTGTGCTGGAACCAGAATTTCTTGTCTTGCTGTGAGGATGGTATATCTCGTTTCTACAGCAAAACTGCAATTTAGATTACTATCTAGTCTTTGAATAGCGAATATGATGGAACTATTGGAATTAGGTAGAAAAGATAGCCACCAGTTAGCACTTTGGCTTTCCATTTCGATTGTGAGATTGTGTTCACCAGTATTTACGACCGACACCAGGAAGGGATGTTTGGTTGAATTGATTGATACAACTCTAAACTGAACATTGGAACCTTCGCTAGGATAGAGACCGGATAGATCGATTGAAGCTGATGGGGATGTTTCGTTAAGCACAAAGAGATAGTTGTTACTTGGTAGAGTGGTGGAGGTTGATAGGGGAATGAAATCATCATTGGTACTACCTTGCCACAGTGGAATTATAAGTTGGGTTCCAATGATAAACAGGATAATAATTGCTGGTGGTGAAAGGAACATCTTCCAATCAGATCCAAGGCGGCTAGATGCAATTATCAACCTTATAATTGCAAAGAGTGACAACAGTCCTCCGAGAATTAAAGGATAGGGCAAAATTGGATCCGCTACCGGTGGACGAATCAATGGAATCCAGTATCTCAAATCAATACTGACATTCACATCTGATTCTTGTCGAACAATTTCAACCCACCAGTCATCTTCAAACACAGTTCTTGCGACTGAGAATCCAGTTAATGAGGTGACATTTGTTGCATTGAAATCGGTCCGTGTTGGACCACGTACAACTAGCCCGACTCGTGTGTTGTTTGTTTGAAGCCGCTCTATCTCAATTTGAACTGAGTCGTAGGAAATATTGTAGCGAAATACAGGAGAGTCAACCGTCAGAGTGAGCTCATATTGGGCGGGGATTTCTGAAAAATTATTTCCCCAATAATAAGTACGTCGCATAAAGTAGCTAGTAGATAGTAAAAGACCAACAATGAGAACGAATGAATAGAAGAGAACTCTTCGCTTTGAACTGTTTCCGTCCACGATTTACCCCTGTTAATCGTATCACTTTTACTCAAAAAGACTATGAATCCAACATCCAGTGGTGAGTTACATATCAGATATGAGCTTGATTTACTACCGGCGGCGCCACTTCTTCTTTTATTTCGATATCATTATAGTGGGACAATCGATAATATGTATGAAATGAGTTCACAGACTGAGAAGGACATTAGGAATATCACTAATTTAGTCGAAATTGAAAACAAATCGATTCTAGAACTAGGATGCGGAACGGGAAGGATCACATTTGCTCTTGCAGAAAGAGTACAAGAGGTAGTCGCAATAGATATTGATACCAAAGCAATTGAAAAAGCTCGACAAAGAAACGTGAATGAGAATGTTACTTTTCGTGTTGAGAACATAGAAAACTTCGATTTAGGGAGGAAATTCGAAATTATCCTATCAATAGGAGTGGGCTATATGTATCTAAGAGATTTGCCTAATGCGATCAAAAACATATCTCGTCATCTAGAAGAAGATGGTGTTTTCCTTTTGATTTGCAGCTCTCCCGATGCTGAGTATCAAAAGGTAGTGGATTTGTTAGTTGAAGAGAATGTAAGATCACTTTCCTTCTACAAACAGTTTGAAAAAATACTCTCAAGTCATTTTACTTTCGAGAAAACAATACTGAAAGAGCGACTCACTTTTTCACAATTTGAAGACATAGTAAGTTGTTTTCAAAGAGAATTGAAGGAAGAGTATCAAAAAGAACTGAAAAAGCCGCAAATTCAGCAATTGAGGGATTACTTTCAGGGAAGAAACAAACTTTCAGTAGAAGACGATTCTCAAGCCTATATCTGCAGAAACAACGTCACCTGAGGTCATTCATGCTGCACCTTATCGTCTGCATATCAAAATCGTCAACAATGGTGTTCATTTCTTCATCAGATGGCGGATTATCAAAACGGTCGGCAGCATCCAATATCTTGGGTAGAATCTGTAAATCTCCCGCTGTGATCACAAAGCTGTCTTTGAGTCCCAGTGACCAATGCACTGACTTATCGATGGCATCTTGGGTTTCTAGTGGTTCATAGAAATACGTGTTGTGAGTCTGGGGACGAGTGCCCCAAGGCCGCCGAACGACAGACTTGATGGTCTGTAATGCAGTACTGCGCTTCCTACACAGCTCCGCCAGCTCATCGAAGTCGCCAGCATACTTGGGATTCTTCATCTGGAGATAGTTGTATGGCAGTAGGACTGTATCAAAATCAAACCGTTCCAAGCTCTGTTTGTGCATTGCTGGTACTTTGTTTCCGTGACCTGTTACGCCTAGAAATCGAACCAGACCTTCGTCACGAGCTTCAAGAAAAGCCTGTAAGGCCCCTCCAGGAGCCATTACTTTTTCCCAACTTACCGGGTTGGTCAAACCATGCATCTGCCATAGATCGATGTGGTCAACTCTCAATTTATTCAAAGACCTTTGAAGATCCTGACGTGCTCCTTCATAAGATCGCTTTCTCGATTTGGTGGCTAGGAAGAAATCATCACGATGTTCCTCCATCCACGGACCTATCCGTTTCTCTGCATTACCGTAAATGGCTGCTGTGTCAATATGATTCACACCGTATTTCAGTAGCATCTCAAGAATGTAATCAGCCTCAACTTGCGTTGCTTTACTCAAAGCATACGCACCAAAAATAATGCGTGTGCTTGCGTGTCCAGTGCGTCCAAAAGGTTGTTTGGGTATCATCTATCACTACCGCCACGAATTTAGATTGCCCACTGCGCGACATGAATATGGGTCTTTCACTCACTGAGTCCGAGAGTGAGTAGTACAATAAAAGTAGGGTCTCAAGGGAAATGACATCGTCAATTCTATTAGTAATTAAAGCTCAATTGGCTCGCAGATGTATTCCTTCTTATTTGCAGAACGTCCACACTCACTGCATATCCACGTTGCTCCTTTCGCACGGATTTTCATTTCCTCTATGTCTTTCTCTTCTGCAAGGTCACACATTGTCATTTTATCACGGCTCATGAATTCACCTCAAAGTACATCGGAGGTTGGTGTCTCTGGACTACCTAAAAGGATTGAGCTAAGACCAGTGCTTTAGTTCAAATGGAAATCAGCAACCCACGTTTCCCAATTACTCAATAGCAATTTCATCATCTGCACATGCAGGTAGTGTTACAACAAACACAGCTCCCTTTGAATAATTTCCCTCTACTCTGTCGATGACCTCAACCGTCCCACCAAAAGACTCTGTTAGAGCTTGTACAACCCACAGTCCGAGACCAGTACCGTCAGCACCTTCCATAAAACGGCTAAACATGGACTCCTTCCGCGCAGGTTCGATCCCACGACCATAATCCATCACGCGAACTTGGACCATTTTTTGACCCTCTATGGTGGTACTTTCTATTTCTACATCAATTCTCTTCTTCTCAGTGGAATACTTGATGGCATTGCGAAAGAGATTCATAAAAATATCAGTTAGGAGATCATTGGCATAGACACAGCACTCATCTTCGTTTCCTCTGATATTGAACTCAATTTCAGCTGGAGAACTTATCTGACTTACCTGATCCAGAGCAACATGAATGGAAGCCATCAAATCCATTCTTTCTTTATTCCCTACACCAACACTAGATGGTTGACCCAAATGTCTAACATTTCTTATTAGATGGTCTGCTCTGGTCAAACTAAGTCCAGCTTCCTCAAGAGCCTTTGTTTTTGCATCGGGTGAAGCATCATCTAGAGTCATAATTCCAAGTGCGACTTGGATGGCTTGTAGGTAGTTTGTGATGTCATGTCCCAATAGATCAGCGTAGACTGTAGCCTTGCGTTGTGAAGATTCAGCCTCAAACATACTGCCTAGATATAGCATACCCAAAATAACTGGACCTACAACTAGACCGGCAAGGAGCAAAAGCTCTGCTGCCCACCACCCGATTGACCATACTTCAAAAACTGCTTTGAGAATATTCCGTACTATCCATAACGAGAGAAATCCAGCTGTGACAACACCAGCTGATTCCCAACCTCCGCCCTTTGTAGTAAGAAGATACTCAAGATAGATGAATGCGAACATAGCAAGGAGATTAGCTACTAGTATGAACGACTCTGCTATAGGAATGTTGATTACTCCGGGAAAGCCCTGTATTACCTGATCTTTGATTAATTCACCGACCCAAACAAAAGAAATAACCAAACAGATCCACAGAATGATCTTCTGAACTGAGTGACTCCCCGACTGTTGATCAGATGGCTCCTTGATGCTATTAGTTGCCCAAAACAGGAGAAAAATAGATAGTATGCTTCCTATTACATACGGAAGAACAGGTTCATTTCCAACCATTAGCGCGTCAATAGGACTGAAAAGCACCAAGTGCAGTTCCATATACGCCCATGAGATGAACAACAGTATTAATGGGAAATACTCAGAAGAGGGATTCCTTCTTGAGTGAGCGTAAACTAAAACAGCGATTAACCCAGAGAGAAATGCTGCCTCCGCATGCGAGAGATAATAGGCTCCCACAAACATGAGTGTGATTCCAGGTACCGACGACTCAACTAGTACGAAAATAATGAATGGTGTAAGAGATAATAGGCATAGAGTAATAATTGAGGCATCCGCTCTCCATCGACTTGTGCCCAAATCCACTTGCCATGGAACAGCAACAGACATTGTAAATGCGATGAAGCCCCCAGATTGTAGAGCGAGTGACAGAATCCAAATCGTTGAGGGGAAAATCAGATTCAGAAATAGTGGAATACTAGCCAGACCAAATAGTGTGAAGCTCAACAAAAGAAGAATCAGATCATATTTTGGCGAATCTGCTGGATGCTTTAGCGCATGCATTCCTGCAAGCAAAAAGGCAACAATAGCAATCAAGGCTGCAATAAAACCAATGATAATGAGCGACCCTTCTGAGAGTGTCGTAATTACGAAAGCAAAGAATAATCCATAGAAAGATAGAGATCCTAAAATTATCAGGAGAATTAGTGCGCTATTAACTCTAGGTGAAAACGTTTTCTTCCTTAGAATAGTTGCAACTAGAAACATTATTGCTAGCAATGAAATCTCTATGATGTCGGTTGTTATGCGATCCATAGTTTTCAGTACGACTGGTGAAGTAAGTCCTAGTAAATAATCGACAACACTACCACTATAGATGACGCTCTGTGTGATTAGGGCTGCGAAGTATATCAAGTGCTGGGTTGATGGATTACGTCTATAAGTTCCGTAAACATAGGCTGCAGCTGTAAGTGCCAGTAATGCAAGGAGTGTGTCAAATGCCATAATTGTGGTGGGTGATTTCCAGGCTCGGGATCCAATAATGGTTAATGCTCCTGCTGAAGCAACTGTTAGTAACACACGTATACCAACTTGACCTAGGACTCTACGATTATTAATCAACTATACACATCGCCTTATTCGAATATCATTTAGATTATGATTTTACTTTTGAACTAATATTGTGTCAGTATCAAGGTGTAATAAAGAGGACTTCTGTCAAATCATAAATGAGTGTAAGATGCTATTCTAGTGAATTTTAATCAGATTTACTCTGCAAGCGTTGTTTTCTCGAATTTCGTAAATATTTCTTAAACTGAGTCGATTCTCGCTTGCCACATTTTCAATTCTTGAACCTCTCTAATCACCGGTTGCTATCACTGTTTTACCTTCGACCATCAAAATCGATGTGCGTTCAGGAGCCCTTGTTCGATGAAGTACTCCCTTTGGTACCATGATTCCTTGTCCTGATGTCAAATCATGAGTTTTCTCTTCTATATCCATATGAAGTAGACCATCAATAACATAGAAGAACTCGTCCTCATGGTCATGTTTGTGCCAATGAAACTCACCATGAATCACACCCAACCGAATAACACAGTCATTTACCTCACACAGAGAAACGTTCTGCCATTTCTTCTTGCTTGTTTCAATTATTGTGGGAATATCAATCAATTCGAGGGGACCGTGTTCAATTTTGGTACTGATTGAATATTTCGTGTCGTCATGCATGGATTTGGAGTAGGAGTTATTCCTCAACAACTTTTCGGGAGATCTTGTAGACAACTTGATGTTCGTAATCGGGACAGCCAGTGGTCATATCGTCTTCAGATCCCCACAAACTACCACCAGACAGCATTACCATTATCCATGGATAAAGAACATAGAATGCGCTTGGACACATTTTTCCTCTGTCTTCAGGATAGTTGTAGATGATACCAGCCTTCTGACCCAATGAACATTTGCCATCTCCTAGAACATCAATTACTTCAATTGTGACCTTGTATTTTGTCATTCAACTCACTACACTGAATTTCCATTAATTATTCAAGTATTAGAAAGAGCTCAAGCACGCAATACTGAAAACGGATAATCACAAGTCTTTTGTATGTCATCCGAAGATAACCAGTTTTCAATGACAGTCTGGTGTACATTGATTCCACCAGATGAAATTGGGAAACTAGTCAAGTTTGAGGATGATTTACGCAATGTCAATCAGACCTATGAAGACTGGCTTGTATCGATGAGAGGAAAGAGCTTTGTGGGCGGTGACACGGGTGTTCTTCTTGATCGAATCAGAATGCTCATGATCAACATAGGCATTTCGTGTGGAATGAATCGCGATCTTGCAGAAGAGATTCATTCCATTCTGTCAACACATCTCAGGAAAAGGGCATTAAATTATGTGTCTGCGATGTCAGAAAATTCTCCTGAAGACTTGGCAACTAAAGAAACACTCTCGGCATTTTTTACTGATCTGAAATTCACTCGGGACATCTTTCCAGAGGAAGATATCGGAAAAGTGACTCCTGAGAAGGTTAAGACTGCAAAAGGGAGTTCAAAAGGTATGTTGGGTAAATTCCGTCGAAAGGAACTGAAGATTGTTGATAGAGAAAATATAGCCAAGAAAGCATTGTTAGAGAGTTCTAATGTTCTAAAGCGGCTCTATATGCGGCTCCTTAGTCCAGACCCGTGGGGAGAATACTAGACACGCACGATTTGAGTGTCTTGTTTTTGATAATGAGTTTCTGATTCTTTCACGACCTTCCAGTTAGTGTAGAATAGTCTTACCTCGAGTTTGTTCTTGTCTAAATCAAGCTCGATAAAACTTGCATCGGTTTTTCCTCCCCAACCTCCTGTAGCCCCAGATACAGTTCCAGGATTCAAGAACAGTCTATCTTTGTACAAATCAATAGATGCCTTATGCGTATGACCGTGAACTGCAATATCAGCTCCAACATCTTGTACAACTTCCCAGAGGTGTGCGATACTTCCACGAGGACGCAACTGGGTTCCATGAAGGAGGAGGAGCTTGAACTCATCGAGCTGAATCTGCTCATGAAAATTGTATTGACTCCCATAGTCCATATTACCAACTACGGTGAAACGGCGAGGTAAAGGTGGGAGGGCAGAATACATGTCTGTTTCTCTAACGAGGTCACCTGTAATCAGAGCAAGATCGTAACTAGTCTTCTCTATGTGGTCATAGAATGCTTTTGGAATTGAATCTCTTCGCGAGGGGATATGAGCATCCCCTAGGACAAGCACACGTTGGCTCATTTGGTTCGTTCCTTAGTGAGGTTCTCTAAGATTTTTATATAGACTTCCTTCTTGGGGCTTTTGGCTAGCTTGGAAAGACGTTCAACAATGAGCTCGGGGGTACTTCTTGCAAGTACACCGAATCTAGGAGTTCTATCCACAATAAGATCTAGATTCTCATCAAGACCTCTCGCTTCAATACCATCGATTCTGATTGGAACATCTGTGACCTCTTCAATCTCCCTTGCAAGGTGGCTACAGATGACTGTTGCGCTATTGGGATCGGCTTGAAGAATCTCAATGAGTCCTGCAATCACATTTGCAGCACTTCCTGGTTCAGTAATTGCTTCAACCTCGTCAAACAGAGCTAGTTTTGATTTGTCTGAAATAACAATCTCTGCAAATTGTTTCAGTGTTGTTTCGAATGCGCCAGCACTCACAATACCTCGAGTCTTATAGAAGAAATAGAGTTCCTCAAAAACGGGAAGATACGCCTTCTCTGCAGGAACTGGAAATCCTGATTGTGCCATTGTGACAATCTGAGCTAGTGTCTGTATCGTGGTGGTCTTTCCACCGCTATTAGCACCAGATAGAAGGGCACAGTTCTCACCATTAGTGCCTTCGGGTTGGAAGGGTGTCTTTCCAATTGCATAGTCAATCGCTTCAACTGGACCATGCTTTCCTTTGATGTGACTTTCAGTTAAGAATAGATTAGTGGCTCCCTGTACTCCCACACCGGTATATTCATGGGATATGATTGGGGTCTGTAACTTGTAATCAGTAGTGAAAAGCCCCACGGCAAGGAATAGATCAAATTCGAGCAAGGTCTGAACTGCTTCAGTTACTACTCCTTTCAGCTCGTCTAGTTCATTTGCAAATTTTTTGATGAGTCGGAATTGTTTCTCAGCAAATATTCGTCTTAGTTTGTCTTCAAGGTCGTTGATTTGGGAGGCGACCATCTTGGCTGGTAGAGAGATTTCTTCACTGAAGATGCCAGTTACCCAGTCAGCCTCTCTGACGGTGAGTCCAAGCATCTCGACTAGTTTATCTTCAGCCTCTTGAAGTGATGTGGTAAAGGTTTCAACAATCTCAACAGGGAGCATATTTCTCAAAGCATTTCCATCTGCGCCCTCCATGTCTGCTGACTGCAGGATACTGATAATCTGTTGTCCTCCTAGTGTGACTTTGCTCTTAGATATACGTGATGTTATTTCTTCATTGAGCCAGGACTCAGTCTCAGCCACAGCTGTTGGGAAAACCTTCACTGCTGTCCGATATCTATCAAGCTCGGAATCGATACCCTGAGTCAAGTCACCGGTTTCATCTATATTCTTCAGAATCTCGCCAACCTTGCTGAGCCGCTCAAAGTCCAGAACTGACGTAAAAGTTGCAACAGAGTCATTTGTCGGAATCTTATCGAAAGCTTCTACTATCTGGCAGGAGGCGTCAATAACACGATAATTTCGTGCGTAAAAGCTCACAGTCTTCTCAGGAAGAACATCTTCTAGCGACCAGTCCTTTCCTAGAATCTCAACATTGTCCAGCATATCTATTGATTCATCATAGACTCCAAGTGGGGAGATCAGCATCACTAGATCATAACCCTGAGCATAGTCTGCACCGCTCTCACCATCAGACAAGACATAGACAGGGCACCATCTATCGACACCCTCCTTTACGAGGGTATCAAAGACCTTGTCATCATTTGTGATAATCACCCGACCTTCTATTCTCCGAGGTTTGACTCTCCGATATAGACCTCTGACTTGACCCAACAGGCTCCTCAGTTGCTCACGTTGCTCGGCTGTGAGTCCTCTAGCCATTTCTCCAGCATCAGCAAAGTACTTCTGCCTTTCAAGAATAACATCGGTTTTCTCTGGAGGTAGTGGAAAATACAAGAATAGCTTATCTTTTGCATACGTAGTATTTGCATAATCTCTGATAATATTAAGGCTTGATTCGTAGATTTTCCGAATATCCACACTTCGGAGTAACAAATTGGATGTTGCACCAAATTCGTGTTCGAAGGCACCTTTAACAAGGTTCACGGCTTGTCTGGAACCAATGCCTGGAACAGCAGCTACTAGGTCAACACGCGAGTCATGGATTACTTTGAGTGCCACAGCCTCGCTTCCAAAATGGTCAATCAGTGATTGTTTGACCTTCTCACCTACACCAGGAATGTCAGACAGACTCTCTAGGGTCAATATTTTGTTCCCCGAATGGTTGTTTCTTATGCGATGAGTGACGTTGTCTTTAAAGTCTTGACTCTCTGACTCACTGAGGAATATTGAACGCGCCATGAAACTATACTCCCTATTACAATCTGATATGATAACAGGATTCAAGTTCTCCTACATTTTCTCTCTCGATTATTAATAGCCACGTTCAAGATCGATTTTGTTGTGAGGTGTTTCACCTCGAATGAATCGGAGGATGTTTTGTCCTGCAAACAGGAATAATTCACGTTCAATATTCTCGGAATAAGCCGCCCGATGGGGTGAAATTACAATATTATCTAGCTCGTGGAAGGGTACATCAGCTGACGGAATTGCAGTTCCACGCCATTCTGAGGGATACCTCCACCATACATCAATTCCTGCGCCGTGAATCCGTTTCTCCTTTAACGCATCATAGAGTGCCCGTTCATCAATTATCTGTCCACGCGATATGTTAACTAAGACAGAAGTTGGTTTCATCCAGGAGAGAAACTCTCTGTTGACAAGACCCACTGACTCAGCTGTCAGAGGCAAGGATAGGATGACAAAATCTGAGTCCTCGACATGGGATTGTATTTCATCAATGCTAACGACTTGGTCTACAAATTCATCATTGCTCGAGGACCCACTACGAGTGGCAGCAGTGATTGTGACTTCAAAGGACTTCAATCTCTCAGCTATATCAGCGCCAATATGACCCAATCCAATAATGAGTGCCTTCTTTCCTCGAATCTCAAGATTTGGAACAGGACCGCCCCATCTGTGGACCCAATTTCCAGTCCTAAGTTCTCTGTCACTAGGAATGAGATTCTTGGCAACTGCAAAAAGCAATGATATTGCATATTCAGCTACTTCTGCAGAGTTGACATGATTGTTGCAGACTATGATGTCGCTACGTTCTCTCACAGCATCAAGGTCAACTCTGTCGATTCCAGCTCCGAATGTTTGAATCATACGAAGATTCGATCCTTTCAGAATGTACTCACCTGGAACGCTAACAGATGCAATAATTTCCACGTCCCCACCATGTTCAAGCATTGATTCTACTGACTGTTCTGATTGAACAATTTCAGCTTCGTCACCAATTATAGCTTTGAAAATCTTGACAAGTTCATCAGGATACGGAACCAGTATCTTCATCCACTCAACTCCAAGAAAGCTACCATGATTTTCCAAGTTCATGTCTGGAAAACCATGGGATTCTACACTAATAGGACCGTGCTATATATACGACTTCTTCAGCGACCTTTCCACATACAACACAGAGCCCCTCTGGCTTGTCATCAATATCGATTCGAATTCCGCGGATCTCACCGCGTGTATTCTTTTCGATATCTTCAGCACATGGATAACCATCCATCTCAATTGAACAGAAGGGAACTCGTGCAATCTTTCCTTTTTCGAGAGCATCGTCTATCTCACCTAGGCGTTCCGCGTTGACAACAAGCCCTTCGAATTTGGCTGCAGCCATACTGTGAAGGTTTTCATCAATCTCTTTTCCAAGAGCAGTGACCCTCTTCTTCATCTCCTTCAAATCGATGGTTTCGCGTTCCATCGTATCACGCCGAAACAGGACTATCTTGTTTTGTTTTAGATCACGGGGACCGGCTTCGATTCGTATGGGAACACCCTTCATCTCCCAATAGTTGTACTTCCAACCAGGAGTTTCTTCGCTCTTATCAAGATGAACACGGAAACTTGCGTTCTGTAGTGTCTTCTTGATGTCTAGACAGTACTTGAGTACAGCATCGGCGTCTTTTCCTTTGAAGATGGGAACTATCACTACCTGATAGGGAGCGACCTTGAAGGGTAATCTGAGCCCCTTGTTGTCACCATGGATAGAAATCATCGCTCCAAAGATTCTGGAAATTGCAGGTCCATAGCAGGTCTGCCACGCATGGACTGTTTCGTTTTCCTTGTTTAGGAACTTGATATCAAATGCTTTGGCAAAGTTGTCTCCCAGATCGTGGGTTGAAGGTAATTGAATCACTTTACCATCGGGCATCAATGTATCCGCCGCATAGGTATTGAGTGCACCGGGAAACTTATCCCACTGAGTTCTTCGAAATATCATTACTGGCAACCCATAGTTATCAGTACAGACCTCTTGCGTGATTTCTAAATCCTCCATGACTTGAGCTTTTGCCTCTTCGTGTGAAGCGTAGACATTATGACTCTCAATCCATAGGAACTCTCTTCCTCGCAGAAATGGTCGTGTACTCTTTATCTCAGACCTGAAGACAGAAACACGCTGATACCTCTTCATCGGTAGATCTCGCCAACTACGTACCCAAAGTGAATACATGGGATAGATAGCAGTTTCACTAGTTGGTCTGAGTGCCAGTCTCTCTTCCAATTTCTCACCCTCACCAATCTCGGATATCCAGAAGACCTGTGGAGTGAAGCCTGCAACATGTTGAGCCTCTTTTCTAAGATTCGCCTCTGGAATTACAGTAGGAAATATCATAGGCAAGTGGTCCTTTCTTTGAAGAGCATCTTCCAAGATATCAAACATTAAGTTCATACTCATAGTACTCCACGGTGGAAAAGGAGTGAACCCTTTGACGCCGTATCTGACATCAGCAAGTTCTGCCACTCGAACAATGTTGGTATACCAGTCAGGAAAGTCGTTCTCCTTGTCTATGTCGAAAATGGCAGTTTTGGTGTCTTTCTTTTGACTGTTCATGATATTATCCTCTGTTTGAGTTGTGCTACATGGTTTTGACTAGGACTGAGAATTAGTGTTCTATTGATTTCTCGGAACGTGTTCACCTAGCATTTACGTTCACCAACACTTCGTCATCTCGGTTTATATTTAAAGACTACCATGAAATCAACGTTTCGTTCGGACTTCGCCAACTTCACGAATTCGGTTATCTAACCTGTGTTTCTTAATTAGAGCAGCTACACCCTCTGGAACCAGAGATTCCCATTCTTCATTCCCCCATCTGATCAGATCTCGAATGTGACTGGAGCTGTATTGAGAACGTTCCAGAAGCTTGGTCGAGTCTGTCTTAATGCCGCTTTCTTCAAGGAGTCTCTTGACGAGGGGATTGTGACTGTAAGCCTTGTCAAAATGTGGCACAAATGACCGCATATGACTCGCCCAGAGAGGATGAATGTTAATGTCCGACAGGGGAACCACTGTGATACGGTCTAGGGGGAGTTTCTCATCGATCAATGCACGTCTGATGAGCATCACTCGCTCACCTCCAGTGAATGGATTATCTGGGGTGTGTGAGTATTGTGAGCTACCAATAACGATGATTATGTCTTCATTCTTAGCCAATATCTGCTTGATTGTGTGGATGTGTCCATTGTGGATTGGTTGGAACCGTCCTATGAATAGTGACTTCATCGTTATCAGTTTTTGATGGAGCTTGTGGTATAAATAAGGCTTAGGACTTGGTCAAAACATACTCTAGAGGAGGAAGTTCATAACGGGGTGGACAATTCTCTCACGGTGTTATCTCGATGATTGAAATTGATGGTTCATACGGTGAGGGTGGTGGTCAAATCCTGCGTACCGCGGTCTCACTCTCAGCCTTGACCATGAAACCGATTCGCATCACAAACATTAGAACGGGTAGGCCAAAACCAGGTCTCAAGAATCAGCATATTGCAGGTATCAAATTGACTGGAATGCTTGTCAATGCCACAATCAAAGGACTTGACATTGGAAGTTCAACTGTCGAGTTTGTACCACATGAACGTCGATTTGGGACATTCAGCTATGATGTGGGTACTGCAGGATCAATCTCTCTTGTTCTTCAAGCAGTCCTTCCTCCCGCTGTATTATCATCAGAACCTGTCGTCTTCAATCTAAGAGGTGGAACGGACGTTAAATGGAGTCCTCCCATTGATTATTTGATCAATGTCTTCACCCACACAATCGCACAGATGGGACCAACAATCAAGATTACTCAGAAGAAACGGGGTCATTATCCAAGGGGTGGAGGAATAGTATCTTGTGAAGTCGTTCCTGCAAACGAGATTAAACCCCTTGATCAGGTCGAGTTTGGAAGGCTGATGAAGGTCAGTGGGATTTCTCATTGTGTTCGATTGCCTGGTCATATTGCAGAAAGACAAGCCTCGTCTGCTGAAGACCTGATTCAAATGAGATTGGGCGTCGAACCAGAAATCATTCGAGAATCGTATCTAAAAAATAATGACACACATCTCGGTCCAGGGAGTGGAATCGTTATCTGGGGGGAGGATGAACACGGGATAAGATTGGGTTCGGACATGCTTGGCGAACGTGGAAAGAGTGCAGAGAACGTGGGTAATTCTGCCGCCTCACTCTTCATAGAAGAAGTTTCGTCAGAGATGGCTGTCGATTCTCATTTATGTGATATGCTCATTCCATACCTAGCTATAGCATCTGGAACGAGTAGGATTGGTATGACGAGGAGTACTTCTCATCTGACAACTAACATCTGGGCCACAGAACATATCCTAGGAACACAACTCGACCTACAGAGCAAACCAAACAAATCAGGAGTTTTAACTGTAAAAGGGCTTGGACTATCTGTCAGTGAGTGAAGCCAGGTAGTCAGCAACAGATTCCTGAAGTGGAACCAGATCAACTTGTTCCACAGCATCCCTCATCAGCTTCTCAACACCAACTCCCTCAACTGCGATAATTTCTTGGCTGTTGGGTAACTTCTTTCTAGCAATCTCAAGCTTCTCTGGGGGTGTGATATCAACCTTGTTCAAGACAATGAGAAGGGGATTCATTGGAAACATTTTCTGTACTTCATTCAACAGATTGATTTGTTGCTCAAACGTCCATCCACAGGCTTCAGATGGATCAACCATGAAGATGATAACGTGTGCAAGATACTTGAGTGCTGCAATGGCTTCTCGTTCAATCTTATTACGTTTGGCCATGGGACGGTCTAAAATGCCAGGGGTATCCACTATCTGTACACTGTGTTCATCAACCCGAAGGTGACCAATAATCACTCTCCGAGTGGTAAAAGGATAATATGCAACCTCTGGTTCTGCTGTTGAAACCTCCCTTACAAGCGTTGATTTTCCAACATTTGGAAATCCTGCACAAACAATTGTTGGGGAATTGGGTGCGATTCCTGGAAGTTTCGATAGGGTCTTCTTAGCTTCAATGACGAAGTCAATATTCTCTGCAGTTGCTCTCAATATCGAGGAGATTCTGCCTTTTGCAGCGCTCCTGGATTTTTTCATCTGTTTGAAATCACCAGCTAGCTTGATTGCCTGAAGGTGTTTGTCTGTGATGTCACCAATAGGCGGAATACAGTTGTAGACTGCACCTAGAGCTTGTTTCAAACTGTCGTTCCCAACCAGAATCTCTGCAAGCTCGATATAGAATGGATGAAGTCGGTCAAGAGAGGGGAATTGTTCGACAACATCTCCAATCTTTATCTTAATCTGTTTTGTGAACTCTTGAAGTCGAGTAATCTCTCTGATTCGGGTACGTTCTATCTTTTTCATCCTGAGTGAGCTTTTCATGCTGATTCGAGTTGATCTATTATGAGAGAACTCGATAATCTCCTCTGCAGTCATTAAAGTTGGAATATTTGCAAAGGGATTCAATTTACGCATTTTTAGTATGCTCCGCCGGGACAACAATGGACGGTTCGCAAACGTTTTAAAAAGACCGGACGTGACCAACATAGAATAACTCCCCCCTCGGAGGATTATTGATAATGTCACTTCCAACTGGTGCAACTGTTGTCGGAATAAAATGCAGTGATGGTGTAGTAGTAGCTACTGATTCATTGATTACTTGGGGTACACACATCCTAAGCGAGAAAGGCGTCAAGGCTTTCAAGCTCACAGATACCATCGTCTTGGCGTCTGCAGGGCTCACGTCAGACTATCAGATGTTGGTGAACAGGCTTCAGGCTCAGATCAAACTCTACGAACTGAATCAGAAGAAGGAAATCACTGTAAAAGCACTCTCTAAGATGATTGCCAATACTCTGTATTCTCGACGTATGGCTCCATTGTATGTCCAGACTGTTGTAGTGGGAGTCGATGCAAACGGACCGCAGCTTTTCACACTAGACATGGGAGGATCACTTATGCCAGACGAGTTTACAGCTGCTGGTTCCGGAACAGCTTCTGCATACGGTGTTCTCGAGGATGCATTCAAACCAGATTTGACTGTAAAGGAAGCAGAGGTAATAGCTATCAATGCAGTTAAGGCAGGTATCGCAAGAGACGCTCAATCTGGTGGCGACGTTCGTGTCATGAGTGTGACAAAGAGCGGAGTTGCTGAGCGAATTGTCAACTAGAGCGCGTGCAACATTTGGCATCGCACATCCTCATCTTCAGGGCTCATTCTTCATCAAGATATAGTGTAGCAGCTCTTATGGGGGTCGTTGAAACAGACCATAGACTTGCTAGTTTCAACATCAAAGCACCGATTGAACACTCGTTGAAATCAATACACAAGAGCGTTGAGCAAGGACCTACAATACTCGCCCATTCAGTGATGAGCACACAGACTGAACGTGTCTACAAGGAAATTCGTGAGATACGTGAGAATTTTGGAAAATCAGTCACGATAATAGGCGGTGGTGCGCATGCAAGCGTTCGTCCCTTGGAATTGCTCGAAAATGGTTTTGACTATGTAGTTGTGGGGGAGGGAGAGAAAACATTTCCTGAACTTTTGTGGCATCTTGTTAATGATAAGGATCCTCTGGAAATACATGGTGTTGTGGGTGCCAATGCTATGAACTGTCCAATACCAAGAGACCTATCCCCTGTTGATCTCAACGATTATCCTCCGTTTGCTCTAGGGATGAATATCGTGGGACCAATTGAGATTACACGTGGATGCCCGTACTCGTGCAAATTTTGTTGCACTCCATTTCTGACCGGTGGAAGAGTGCGACATAGATCTATCGAATCTGTTGTTGAATGGCTGCAGCGTGCAGTAGAAATGAGTGGTTTCGAACGCACATGGTTTCTTTCACCTAATGCCCTGTCGTATGGTGGTCATGGTCGAACTGTAGAACCGGACAAGATTGAGTCATTATTGAAGGCTGTTACAAGCGTTGAAGGATTGGAGGAGGTCTTTTTTGGTTCGTTTCCCTCAGAGGTCAGACCCGAATTCGTCAGTAAACCTATCCTTGAGATGATGAAGGGTTATGTGGCAAACAAGACCCTTCAGATTGGACTTCAATCTGGTAACAATCGTATTCTCAAAATAATAAACCGCCACCACACCGTTGAGGAGGGTATGAATGCAATCAAAACTGCTCTTGATTGCGGGTTTGTACCTCATGTTGACATGATTTTTGGACTTCCCGGCGAAACCACAGAAGAGATGCACGAAAGTATTGAACTATGTTATTCCTTAGCTGAGATGGGAGCTAAGACACATGGACATGTGTTTATGCCATTACCAGGTAGCGCGTTTGAAAAAATGCCTCCTGGAAGACTTGATCAGGAAAGTCGACGACGTCTTGGAGAACTCTCAAGAAGGAAACTTCTGACAGGTTCGTGGAGTACTCAAGAAACTTTGGCTAAAAATCTCTCTTCACGATGTGGAAACTAGTTGGTTGTGGACAATGCCAAACGCTGATAAGACATACAATAGAGTCAGCATCGATTCAGTTTGAGTTCAGATATGCCATCAGAATTGAGCGAAAAGCTCGAAAAGCAGGGTTACCACCTCCTTGGAAAGAGAGGTGCATACAAGGCATGTCAATGGCAGAAAAAAGCCCTTCTCAACGGAAACGCATGTTACAAACAGAGATTCTACGGTATAGAATCACATCGTTGTCTGCAGATGACTCCGGTAGTAGACAAGTGTACGCAGAGTTGTGATTTCTGTTGGCGTGTCACCCCTTCTGATATTGGAACCAAATGGGATCAGGTTACGGTTGATGAGACAGATGTTATTCCTGTAGAGGACCTGATGGATGCTGTACTTATGGCTAATCTCAGGACTCTTGGTGGATATAATCCAAAGGCGGGAGCTAAGGTTTCGGAGAGAATGTACAAAGAGGCGAGAGAACCAAAACATGTAGCCATTTCCCTTGCTGGTGAGCCAACTCTTTATCCATACCTCAGTGATTTCATAAACGAGATACATGACAGGGGAATGACCTCATTTTTGGTTACAAATGGCACTCTTCCAAATGTCCTTTCAGGTATTTCATTGCCTACTCAGCTTTATCTAACATTAGCAGCCCCTGATGAAACAACCTACAAAACCTTGTGTGGACCAGGTATTAAGAATGGGTGGAATAACATCAAAGAATCACAAGAATTACTGCAATCCCTAGACTGTAGAACAGTAAACAGATTGACAATGGTAGCAAACCGCAATATGCACAACCCGCACGCATATTCAAGACTCATTGAAATGGGTGAACCAGATTTTGTCGAAGTGAAGGGCTATATGTTTCTTGGGTCATCCAGAAGGCGACTTGACAAATCCAATGCACCATCACATCGTGAGATACGTGCATTTTCTAAGAAGATTGCCACATTGACTGGGTACCATTTGATTGATGAACAGGTCGAGAGTAGAGTCGTGTTGTTATCACACACCAAACAAATAAAGAAACTATGAATGAGTTGAGGGAGAATGAGATGAAACTTTCAGAGATACTTAAACCACTAAGGGAAGAAATCGATGATGATGATGCTGTCCGTGAAAAGACTCTCCCCCTTGCACGAAACGCAGTCCGAAAATGTAGCGAAGCCATCAAGTCAGTGCATCGTGGGCGATTCGAAGAGGCCAAGACCTTGATCTCTGAAGCCAGTAAAATCATAGGACAAACAAATTCGGAGATGACAAAGAGCGAATTTGTGTCTAAATCCAGAAATCTTGACGTGGCATATCAAGAACTAGCTGAGGCTTCGAACCTCCTCTCGCTCATAGAACATGGAAAATTCACTCCGCCAGAAGAACATAATATTCCGGTCAGGGCGTATCTCACCGGTCTCGCAGACACTGTTGGTGAGTTGAGGAGAGCTTCACTAGACCTCCTACGTAATGATGGTCTGGATTATGCTGAGAAGCTCCTGTCATTCATGGAAGAGATACTCGAGGAAATGCAGACCTTTGACTATCCAAACGCCCTAATACCGGATCTAAGAAGAAAATATGATGTTTCACGTGGTCTAATAGA
>SOKL01000067.1 GCA_004376265.1 Candidatus Thorarchaeota archaeon | reverse complement strand
GGACAGAGTCAACGCTTTATACAGCAATATTCTGCAAGATGCCATGCACTACTTCCAACTTTTTGGCTAGAGTCAATGAGGGAGATTCACCGGTACAAATCCGATTCACCTTATTTGGGAGATATTGTTGAATTACCCGCTCGGATTCTAGTAAAGACCTCTAAAGGTCTGATGACTGAAGCACCAGGAGCGAGGCTCCTACAAGATCTCTTGAAGGAGAGGCAACAGGAGAACTATCTTAATGCCTCCGAGATGGAACGTATTGAACGAGCTGTTGCCAAGTATTTTGCAGGTGTTGAACCAATTCTCAAAGATGAAGAATTCAATGTTAAAGAGAAGATTCTGGAAGCACAGACAGCCTTCGATGGATTTGGGTGGGGTGGTCCAGAGCTTGAGAAACGAATCATCAAGAGAGTGAATCAACAGGTAGAGGAAGCACTCCAGAACGCGGAATCAGGAACAGACCCAGCCCGTCAAGCTATCTACGCAGAGATCGCCAAACTTCTCTGCAAGCTCCAGCATGCAATCTTAGCAGAACCAAGAACCAGAGAAATCCTCGCTCAGATGAAACCATAATCTGAATTTGTCTAGACTTTAGAAAATGAATTTGTATGCGTAGTTCATATAAGGGAGGCATATGAATCCTGTCAATTAACAAGAGGGTAAGAGATGACAGGCCTAAAGACCATGCTGAACCCAAAAGTGACTGCTGTAATTGGTGTTTCTACTAAAAACCCATTCAGCCCAGGGAACGTAATCTTCCGAAAACTAGCATTCGAAAACGGACTTCCGACGTATCCTATTAATCCAAAGGGAGGCACTGTTGAGGGAGTAGATGTTCACAAATCAATTGTTTCAGCTCCTGAAGGTATCGAACTCGCAGTCATTTCAGTTCCAGCCAAATATGTCCCAGGTGTCCTAAGAGAATGTGGTGAAAAGAAGATCAGGTCTGTGATAGTCGTATCTGGTGGATTCAGTGAGGTCGGAGAAAATGGTGCGAGTTTACAATCTGAAATCATCGAGATTGCTAACCGATACAAGATTTCGATGGTAGGTCCAAACTGTATTGGCGTCTTTGTACCTGATATATTGGATACGTTCTTCCTTCCCTCTGAACGTGTAGCTAGACCCAGAAAAGGAAATGTTGCTCTTATCTCTCAGAGTGGAGGGTGGCTCATTGAACGACTCGAGGAATTTGCTGCTAGAGACGTAGGGATTGCAGCTGCTATCTCTATTGGCAACTCAGCCCAGACCACGGGCACAGACTTTGTAGAACATTTCGGGAAAGATGAATGCGTAGATGTTATTTGTGCTTACATTGAAGGCTTTGGTCCAGGAGAGGGAAGAGATTTCGTAGAAGCATGCAAGAAGATAGCTCCAAAGAAACCTGTCGTTGTTCTCAAAGGAGGAGAATCTGAAGCAGGTCACCGAGCGACACAGAGTCACACATCATCACTAGCAGGAAACCATGCTGTGACTAATGCAGCTTTCCATCAATATGGGGTCATCCACGCTTTAGATGAGGATGAAGTGATGGCGTATGCTAAGGTATTTTCGTTCAAACCCAAATACATGTTGGGACCAAGGATTGGAACGTTGACAGTCAGTGGAGGTCATGGAGTAATTGCTAGCGATGAAGCCTCTGACTATGGTCTCATAATGCCTCCATTTAGTGAAAATGAACAAGCTCAGATGAGAGCAGAAATGACTCCTGCCTACCAGGGAATTACTTCATTTCGCAACCCATGTGATCTTACAGGTAGTGCTGCAGATGTGGATTATGAACGGGTGTTGGAAAAGATGCTCGGATTTGATTCAATTGATGCTGCACTCTTGCTATTGCTTCCCTATGCACCAGGCATCTCATTACAAATAGGTGCAAGAGTGGCTAATGTCGCGAAACGTTATGATAAAATCGTAGTCGCCTACGTTCCAGACTTGGATAAGTATGAAGTAATTATCAGAGGGTTTGAACTCAATGGTATAGCAGTCGGGGATACTATTGAGGAATCTGTACAAATGTTAAATGCAATCAGGATGAGATCAAAGTATCTGCAACAAATTGGAAAGCTGTAATCAATTTCCGCCCGCAATCTTCCGATAATCAATCCCTAGGGATTTCAGTGATTCAACCAGCTTGCCGCTTAGAATGAGACGCTTTGATGAAAGTTCCTCTACCTTTTTAGACCCGGTGAGGTACATTGCTACTTTTAGACCTTCGAGAATACGCTCCAGTTCAATGATGACATCAAGAGCATTTCCATGAACAGCTGGACTCAGTAAAGGATGTGCCACACCTGCTGCGACAGATCCTAGAGCGAGAGCTTTTGCAACATCAAGACCACTTCGAATCCCCCCAGTAGCAACCACATCAAGATCGGTTGAATCAAGAACCATTAGCACACTCATTGCAGTTGGGATTCCCCAGTCCCAGAAATCGAGACCTAGTTGTGCTTTCAAGTCATTGTCTTCTTTCTGCGCTCGATAATATTCGACACCAGCCCAGCTAGTACCACCAAGACCGCCAACGTCGATACCAGCAATACCAGCATCCTCGAGACTCTTTGCAACTTCACCAGAGATACCAGCTCCGGTTTCCTTAACAATCACGGGAATATCAACCGAATCAACAATAGCAGCGATACTCTCTAGTGCACCTTCGGAGTTGCAATCACCCTCGGGTTGTATTGCTTCTTGGAGTGGGTTGAGATGGACAGCTAGAATATCAGCATCAATCATCGAAACTGCATCAGGTGCAGCATTAACATGTGTTGCTCCAATATTTGCAATTACGGGAACTGATGGAGCAGTTTCTCGCACAATTTTGAAAGTATCAACCAATGACTCGTCTTCAACTGCGGCTCGTTGGCTCCCCACACCAATTGGCAAACCAAGTTCTTCAGCAGCACTTGCAAGTTTCATGTTTACGCTTTTTGTCTGAGGATGACCCCCAGTCATTGCTGCGATAATTAGTGGTGCGCCAGCACGTAGTCCAAAGAAATTAATGGTGAGGTCGATGCGATCCTTGTCAATCTCAGGAAGTGCATTATGAACGAAATCGATATCCTCGAACATCGTCGTTCGTAGACATTGAACCTCCTCATCAAGGCATATTTCGATATGTTCTATCTTTCTTCTTCTGGTCTGTGATGCCTCAGAAGAGTCTTCCTCTTTACTGGAATCTGCGAATGGCTTTCCTTCAACCATTGAAGTTCCTCCAACTATCTATCAGATGCACGAAAATACAGATAGGAGTTGTGGTCGGACAGGAATCCGGCATAATCTTCTGTTGTTGCGCGATGCGAAGACTTTATTCACTGACTTTTATCATTCGCAAAACAGTGTGGAAACCATGACTGAGGAAGAGAAGTATAGAATTGAAACTCCCGAGGAGGATGAAACAGAGAAGAAAGGGTTCTTCCGACCCCTCCCTGAAAGGGAGAAGCCAAAGTATATCGAAAAAGATGGAAGACCACAACCAATTGTACAGCTTCTTGGTGTTTCTATGCGTGAAAAAACCCGGGATAATGTGATCATAGTTCTCATTCCAATGCTGGTCGCACTCATTAACACCACCATCTACTCGCTAGTCATTACAAATGTATTGGAAAACTCTGCCACATTTCTTTTCTTCATCCCAATAATCGTTTCAATACCTATAGGACTCACTGCAGCCGAAGCTGGACAAGCCTTGATAGGAGGATTTCTTGGAGCGATATTCTTCCTCATTTTCTTCGTGATCTTTCTGAGCAGTCCGGGAATCGTTGTTCCTGAGCTTGGAATTGACCAGTTCATCTTCAGTGCGATCACGATATCGATTATCTACTTCATCCTCGTAATCGTTTCCACTCTTCTAGGTTCTGTGATTGGAACAATAATACGTGAATTCGGATGATTCGGTTTTCTTGTACAAACATACAATTCAGAAAGAGTAATGTAATCATCTGCTTAATATAAAGTGCAATGCGAGGCAAGCTTGTATACCCTTACTCAGATGCTTTGTTGGGCTATGAATTCAAGAAAGATCATCCTCTCAAACCTGATCGGTTGAAGTTGACATATCTACTTTCAAAAGAACTAGGTCTGTTAGATAATGTTAGAGAGATTGAACCCACATTAGCGTCAAGACAAGAACTCGAATTTTTCCATACTCCTGAATTTATTGATGCAGTGGAGGATTGTGGTATCAATAACAACCCTCATCCACGGTTTGGATTGGGAACGTCTGACAATCCTATTTTTCCGCAGATGCAAGATACTGGAGCAAGATATGTAGGTGCAACTCTAGACGCAATGAGAGCGATGATTGATGGAGCTTCTAATGCGTTCTGCATCTCTGGTGGACTTCACCATGCCCATCAAAGTGAAGCATCAGGGTTTTGTGTTTACAATGATGTTGTTATAGCAATCAAACTTCTACAAAAGAAGGTAGATGCCAGAGTATTGTATTTTGATTTTGACGCACATCACGGAGATGGTGTTCAAAATGCGTTCTATCATTCCAAAGACGTGATGACAATCTCTGTTCATCAAACTGGAAAAACGCTATTTCCAGGCACAGGTTTCGTGTATGAAACTGGAAGAGCAGAAGGAGTAGGTTACTCAGTCAATATTCCTTTATTACCAGGATCAGGTACGCCTGAGCTAAGTCGGGTACTTGAAGAGATTGTCGTCCCGATGTTCGAATCGTTCAAACCAGATCTGCTAGTGACTCAACTTGGTGTTGACGGACATTATTTGGATCCACTTGCGCAACTCACTTACACATCACACGGACTCGAAGCAGTGCTTCGTAAATTGCGTGACATGTCCTCGAAAATGTGTGATATTGGATGGCTGGCAGTTGGTGGGGGAGGCTATCATCCAGTTAACGTCGCGAGACTTTGGTCTTTGTTTCTGGCTGTGATGGTAGACGAAAAGGTTCCCAAGAAATTACCAGACCAGTTTCAGGATATCTGTTCAGAATTGGGCTACGAAGACCGTCCAGAGATGATGCGTGATGAAGAGGAAATTGTTCAGATGTATATCTCCAGAGAAGAGGTCGCTTTAGAACTAGATCGGGTTATTCGAAAAGCGGAAGAGCTCATATTCCCCCATCAAGGACTGTAGCGGTTCATCAAGAATCAGGTGCCACAAGCTGAGTATCAATCCACTTACGAATCATCTTCACAACTAAATCAGAAGCAGCGACCATTATCATAGAGTCAGCATCCTCACTGAGAATTGATGTTGGATCAATTCCAGATTGTGCAACTCTAAGAAGGGAGGGATAACACAAGAAGCCAAGACATTCGACAACATCTAATGAATCACTCCCTGAGAGTTTCAATCTAGTTTCCAGAACATCGGGGAGCGATAATTGTGGGTCGCTATTGAAAAGTGCAATCAATGTACCATGGTCTGATACAATGATAACATCAGGTTCAACACATTCATCGAATACTGAAAGCTTTCCTTTATCGAAGACAACCGAGTACTCCTCTTTAGTATCAGTGACTTTCATACAGATTGTGAGATTTCTGAAAGAATCCGTAACTGAGCCGATGTGTTGATCAAAATCATCTTCAGACATCTTATTGACGTCCTGAGCCTTTTCGATGCTAACATTCAATGCCGCTCTGCATCCATCAACAACCGGGCCCAGATATTCCATAAGCATGAATTTATCGTTGTTGATATTGTTGGAGATTTCTAGGAGACTTTTCTCTAGACTCTTTGGTTGATCATCATCGCTCAAAGCAAACAGCTCAATTGGACGGACAAGGAGTTGGTATTTAGAGCTGCTGTTGTTGACCTGTATTCATAACACATTCATAGAAAAGCGAATCCGGGTACATAGAAATGGGGTATCCGATGACCACCGACATACACACACACCTAGGCATGGGTCGAACAGAAGTATCGGAAGTGACTCACGACAACTTTGTAGAGCATGTGGATATGCTAATCTCTCGAATGGATACCTTTGGAATAGATAAGGCAGTTCTTACTCCACACGAACCCGCAATAAGTACGGAATTGTATCTGAAAGCTGCAGATGTATACCCGGACCGACTATTCTCAGCATGCTCAATCATTCCTAGACCTATCGATGTGGCAAAACAGAAATTGAAAGATTATATTGATCGTGGTTGCAAAGCTCTCGTTCTTGATGAAGCAACGTATCATCCTGGTGATCCTGCAGTAAAATCACTTGTACATGATGTGGTCAAGAATGACCTACCAATCTATCTTCAGAATGAGATTATGACAAGCGAAACCATAACTTTCCTCGATAGAATGTCAACACTATACGAGGAAGGAAAATTTGTCGTACTCAATATGGGGGGGCTCTTTGGATTCCCTCAAATCATTTCATTGATGTCGAGGGCAAATATCTGGCTTGAGCTCTCGATAACATTTGTGAAACTTGTAGAATCACCGCTTCGTGTTTTTCTTGATGCAGTTGTTCAGGATATCGGGGTGAGAAAACTGGTCTTTGGATCAGGGTACCATAGTGAATACCCAGATATTATGGATGCTCTCAATATGATAGATCTGAATGTGGAAACTTCTAGGTTGATAATGAAAGAAAACCCATGGCTGATTCTTGGAGTAGACTTCTCCTAATTCCACTTCTATCCTGCCAACATCATTTGATGAATCAGATGTTCTATATCTTCAGAACGTGGAAGTCCAATAATCCGCGAATTACCTACAAGAATCATTGGTAGAGCGATTGCATTCAGAGCTTCAATAATTTCGGGATGGTCTTCAACAGAGGTTTCGATAACTTCTACGGGTATTTCTAAAAGCGCGAACTTCTCTGCAGCTTCACGAGCAGCATCTAAAGCTTCAATGCAAAAGGCGCAGGTGGAACTCGTGAAAACATTTACTTTCAAGGATTCCGATTCTGAAAAGAAAGCATCTAAAGAATTCCGCACTTCTAATTGGTTTCTCTGCAACATTTTTTTCCCACCATCAAGAAATTATTCTGCAAAAACAGGAGGTTTTAGTCTAACATGTTCCGCCACGGAATCGACCGATCTAAGCGGGATTGCTTCCCAAGTGCTTTTGTCTTCCGATTCATTACTTCTCTCGACAATCACTAATGGTCCGTTTTCGTAATCAAACCAGACTTTCTTGACTCGACCAACTGGGAATCCTCTGAAGTCAGTAACTACTTTACCTTTCAAGAGCCATTTCATCTCGTCGTTGTTCATTGTCCTCAACAAGATTACTGGAGCTAAGACATAGAATAGGGTGTGTATTAGCAGCAGAATACTAGGACAATGTTAGATAGGTGCTTAAATTCTCCAGATTAGAATGAAGTCATGAGGATGATTAGACACTCTGACCTCACAGAGTAGAACCCAATGTCGTTCTTGAGCGGACATCACTCTAGTGCCCAAGAATGTCCAAATAACAATGAACGATGTGTACTACGCAGGCTATCCACGTGCGTAGTGTTCCACTGACTAGGGTGTAATTCAACGCTCAAATCAGCATTAATTTCCAGGAAATGTATTTTCTTTCTCTTCCTTGTCGAAACCCCATTCAACAATTGTATCACTATCAGTTGGAAGGAATGTTCCTGCGACAAAGTATCCTGCGATTCCCATGACCAAACCAAGAATGTTCATTGAGCCACCAATAGAAATGAAGATTCTGGAATCACTCATCTGATCCAATCCAAGGTCAACTTGGGTTGCGCCAAGAACACGAACTAGTGTAATAGTATAGTTACCGGGTGAAATATCTATAATCATAC
>SOKL01000099.1 GCA_004376265.1 Candidatus Thorarchaeota archaeon | reverse complement strand
CTTTTTCTCTTCGCCTCATCAGTGTAACCATGAGTGTTACTTCATTCGCCCGCTTTCAGTTCAAGATAGTGAAACTCAATTACGGTAAGGACTTTGAGGAGTTAATACGCATACTATTGAGTATAATTCACATCGACAATAGTCGAAATCCTTATGTTCAATGGACCTTGAAATTTGTGTAATGTCGTATCAATCTTCAGTTCGTGAGAGGCTCGCGCGACGCATTGCAGGAGAGATTGCCCTATCAGAACATCCTGGGCAGACAATGCGAGTGTGGAGAGAACGTTTCCGACTTCCTCAGATAATTCTTGCACAACACATAGGCATCAGTCCAAGTGTGATTAGTGACTACGAATCTGGGCGAAGAAAATCACCTGGTACTTCCACGATACGACGTTTTGTAATATCATTGTTGAACCTCGACGAGCGTAATGGTGGTCAGATTGTGTCTGCCTTTGGTAGGCTCATGGATGTTAGCCTTGTTGATCTGAATATAGTTCTAGCAATGAGCGACTTCACTTCCCCCATAACGATAAAGGAATTTTGTACCTTGCTGAAGTGTTCAGTGAAGACCGGACAAAAACATCTCGACCGTGAGATCTACGGGTACACCCTAGTCGATGTGGAAAGAGCAGTAAAAGAGTTGAACAGTGATGCTTTTCTGAAACTCTTTGGTGCGACAACCGAGAGATGCCTTCTTTTCACAAATGTCAACACTGGTCGGGCTCCGTTGATTGCAATCAAGTCACAGGAGTTCAAACCATCACTTGTGATTCTTCATGGGATTTCAGAAGTTGATCTGCTGGCCTTAGAACTTTCAGAACAGATGAAAATACCCCTTGCTATTAGTAAGACTGGATCAGTTGAGTCATTGATTCGAGAATTACGTGGAATTGAACCTTAACCAAGAATCAGTTTCAATATGGCCATCCGGAGAATTACACCATTGTAGACCTGGTCAAAGTATTTTGCTTGTGGAGTGTTGTCGATGGCTGAGTCAAGCTCATCCACGCGTGGAAGAGGATGCAAAATAGTTGTATCTTCTTTCATCAATTTGATTTCATCAGATGTGATCCTGAATAGCCCCTTCACTTTATTGTACTCTCGCACGTCTGGGAACCGTTCCTTCTGGATACGAGTCATGTAGACGACATCGGCATCTTTGATGGCATCCTCAACACTCTCAACCTCAACCACATCAACACCTGCCTTCTTCATCGCTCGAATGATTGTCGGCTTCATTCTGAGTGATGGGGGGGCTGCAAGCCTAATACTGACATCATAATGGCTCAACCCCATTCCAAGAGAGTGGACTGTGCGACCATATTTGAGGTCTCCACAGAGTGAGATAGAGAGACCGTCTATCTTACCTTTCATTTTCTTAATGGAATACAAGTCGAGAAGTGCTTGAGTGGGATGTTCCTCTGATCCACTTCCCGCATTGACGATAGGAATACTTGAAAATTCTGCAGCTACTCGAGCTGAGCCATCAAGTGAGTGCCTCATTACAATGATGTCGGAATACCTCTCTACTGTTCTTATCGTATCTGCCAAGGTTTCGCCCTTTCCGCCAGCACTAGATGTTCCAGCCTCTGCAAAACCAAGAACACTACCACCAAGCCTAAGCATTGCACTTTCGAACGAAAGGCGTGTGCGTGTAGAAGGCTCAAAGAAGAGAACGGCCATAATTTTAGAGTCTAGTTCCTTACTCCTCTTCACTGCAACAGATTCCATTTTTGCAGCGGTGTCAAGGATATGGTCAATCATTTTCCTATCTAAGTCATGAATACTAATCAGATTCCGAAGCTTAGCCATTAGTGGAACACCTACTGTGAGTGATACGAAACATGTTGTTCATTAACTTTTCCAGATATGAAGATGTTTCTAAGAAGAATTTTTTCCATATTTTCGAGGCATCTCTACACGACGAAGATTAAGTCCAGCTTCGATAACAAGCTGTGAAGCCAGTTCATCCTCGTATTCTTCAATGTATGTTATTTCATAAATTCCTGCATTGATGAGCATCTTCGTACAGATGCTACAAGGTCTAGTTGTGCAATATATTTTTGCACCATTTACACTGACACCATGGAATGCAGCCTGAATGATTGCGTTCTGTTCTGCATGAAGACCTCGACAGAGCTCATGTCGTTCCCCTGGCTTTATTCCAAGTTCATCTCTGATACAACCAACATCTTCACAGTGTGGTAGTTTCTTGGGTGCGCCATTGTATCCAGTACTTAGAATTTTTGAATCTTTCACAATAACCGCCCCCACTTGATTCCGAACACAAGTACTTCTTGAAGAAACTAGATCTGCAATCTCTGAGAAGTAGATATCTTTGCTCTTTCTGGTCAAGTCAGCAATCATCCTCTCGTTTCGTTGATTTGTGGCTTGTATACTCGCTTATCAAGTTCTTCTTTGAGTCACCATATTCACAAGCTATTGTGTTTCCAGATGCGAAAGGTAAAAAGTGCAACATTGTGAGAGCATGCAGACATGGAAGCTTGTTATAATGAAAAAACGTGATGGGATGCTGATTATCTGGCCCGCTTATTTTGAGAAGAATTACACAAGAGCAAAGGGTCGCAGAGTTCCAAATAACCTTGCAGCCTCCGATGTGACAATCAAAATCCTTGAAGCCGCAGCACAATCATCTGGATTCGAATATGAGATTGAACCTGACAAACAATACTCGCGTAATCCCGGTGATGTGAATGGTTATCTAGTCATTGATAATCCTGAAAATCACAAGAAAAAACGAGTCTTACTAATGCTTGCAAAAGGTGTTCGAAGATCAGTAGCCCAGTGTGAATCTACCAGGTTGGCGGGTGAAAAGAAGAAGAAAGGTAAAGGAAGGAAAAAGCACCGTAAGTAATTCAAAAGGTGAACTGCTTGAGAAGACTAGGCAAAGTCCTCCACATCTCGAAACGTGGATCAATAATCCTTCAGACAGACAAGACCCCTCCAGTTGGCGGTCGTTCTGTAGTCTTGGACAAACAAGCTAAAGAAGTTGGTACTATCATTGATGTGTTTGGACCAGTGAAGACTCCGTATGTTGCCGTGCGCCCAAAAAAGAACACAAACCCTCACAAACTGGTTGGTATGCTGCTCTATCTTCAGAAGAAGTGATTGTACACTTGTGTACGTCAATGTCGTATTTAATACAATGGTTGTCGATAATGAATAGCAGCTTCCGATAGTTAAATATCATCTTGCGTAGTTCGTTGTATGTTGCCATGTGTCTATTCCAAAGGTCATAGTAATGAACGATGTCGACCAGATCCTGAACGCTCTACGTGACGCAGGCGAGAATGGTCTACGCATCGGGGAACTTGCGGATAGGCTGGGTATCGCAAATGAAACAATAACAACAATGATTGAAACATTGATGTCTGAGGAACGCGTAATGCAGAAGCAAGAAACCAAAGAAGAAAAATACACGATCAAATCTCCAGTTGCTGATGATGCCGAACCCACTAGCCTATCTGATATGGATGGTTGCCCATGTTTCCATTGCCTGAAAATCGGTAGATGCGGAGTAAGACAACCTGACTCTCCAGTCACATGTAATGAGATTGAGGAATGGCTGGGAACAGATTTAGTGATTACTATCTAAGTACTCCCACTTAATGACCTCCCACGAGGTCCTTTGGCAAGAAGATACATCTCAGCACTGGTTTTTCGTGAAGCGGCAGGCTTGATTAGTTTAACAGAGTTGAACTTCTTGCGAACTGATACCATTAATTCTTGAAAGCCTGAACCCTGAAATACTTTTGATAAGATCTTTCCTTTATTTCCAAGTATACTATGAGCGATATTGATTGCACCCTCAACAAGAGACAGCTGTCTTACTACATCCAGTTCCCAATGACCAGACACTTTTGGTGAACAATCAGAGAGAACTAAATCAACGGACCCTCCTGTCAGTGCCTTTATCCTTTCAATCGTCTTTTCATCCAAGACATCTCCCTGAATAAACTTGACACCCTCAAGTGGCAACATAGGTTCAAGATCAACGGCAACAATCTGGAGACTGGGATCAAGCTCACGGAGTACCTGAGTCCAACCGCCAGGGCTACTACAAAGTTCTACCACACGGTCAACACCTAGTAGGAGTTTGTGAGTCTTAGCAATCTGTCTCAGTTTGTAGGCAGACCTACTTCGATATCCATGTCTTTTAGCGGCTTGATAGTAGTGTTCCTTCTTTCGCTCTTTCTGTCCGCCTCGTGGTCTACCCATTTCATAATCACCTTTCGTTGAGTTCGGAAATACTGGATGCCATCTCCTTAACAGAGGCTGTGGTCCTAATTGCTGTAGGTTTGAAGTGAGTTCTTGCTACTCCAAATCCACGTTCTCTTAGATGCTCCATGACTGCCTGATTTTTTGGCGGTGTAAGACCATGAAGATCACAGAGTGCATGAATATCGATGAACGGATAATCCGTATATTCTGACTCTTCAATCATCTTTTCTAGTATTTCTGGAACGCGTCGATGGTATATATCACGGTCCTCCTTTTCAAATATCCTGAAAGTATCCTTGAGAAACTCATCGCTGAATAGCGACCCGTTCCATAATGGTCCTGCAACCTTGACTGGTCCCGTACAACCTTCTTTCTTGTGATCGAAATTCTCAGCTTTGAAAGTACGTGAAACTGGGATGCTTTCTGTGTGCATACATCCCATGCAATAGTGAATGGCACCAAGTTGGCTTGTTTGAAGGTTTGCTTCTGTTCTATTAGCTTCAATTTTAACCCAAGTTCTGACGTAGTGGTCTGTGCTCAATACCACAAGTGGTTCCATGGAACAATCATTCAATCCTGCAATACTGTAGATTAGTCCATTGAGAAGTCGAATTGCAATCTCGTGAGTAAAGGGCGCTCTAGTTGAGAATCCCCCGTATCGGCGTAATGCAATCTTTGGATAGACTCCACATAAAACGGGCATATCTGTAGCAGTCACTGCTAGAAGACCTCCCTTTGGACTGAGCGACTGGACTGCTGCGTTGAGGAAAGGAGCTGGTGTGCCAAACGGATCAACATCGACAAAATCAAATCGTTTTCCTCTTGACTCCGTTAGCAACAATAATTTTGCATCACCATGCATCACTTCAGCTCTATCTGCTAATTCGAGATTTTCGATATTCTTTCTAGCTGTTTCCACTGCGAGAGGATTAGCATCAAACAACTTTGCTCGGAAGTCACCGGGACATTCGTTGAGATATCTGAGTGTTCTCACTCCAGAACCCGTCAGTGGTTCACACATAGACTTGATTGGATACTTTTTCAAGTACGCCGAGAGAAAAAGGACTGAGAGGTCTCGATTGAGTCGCATTCGTGGATTGTAAAAGACAGGCAGGCTTGCGCTTGGTTGTTTCTTATTTTCACTGTAATGGTCGACATCTGCACTTAGGAACGTAGTCCTACCTTCAGTGTATTCTTTCTCGATCGTCATCTGCTATTCGGAAAACCTCAAAGATTGCTAATAAGCAAATAGGCATCGCAAGGTAGGAGCAGCACCTTCCACAACTGCTAAGAAGCTAAGAATGTGAGTTTGCTCATTAGTTTGTAAGGTGCTTAAACTTGCCAACAAAAATCAAAATACAAACAAACCGTGGAGATATTGTAGCAGAGATGTGGAATGATGACGCGATCAATACCGTCAAGAATTTCGTCACTCTGGCACAGAGCGGCTATTATGATGGTCTGACCTTTCACAGAGTTCTACCAGACTTCGTAATTCAAGGAGGCTGTCCTCAGGGAACAGGTACTGGAGGTCCTGGCTACAGAATACCATGTGAAACTTCGGAACCACGTCAAAAACACCAACCTGGTGCTTTCTCAATGGCGCACGCTGGTAGAGATAGTGGAGGAAGTCAGTTTTTTATTGTCCTAACTAGAGAAAAGACCAAACACCTTGATGGTGGACATACAGTCTTCGGACAGACCATTGAAGGTTTGGACGTTGTGAAGAGCATTCGTCAGGGTGACAAGATGATCAAGGTTGAAGTCCTAGAAGTAGACCCTGTAATAGAAGCCCATAAACTACAAAAAATGTAGACAACCCAAGCTTAGAACGAACAGGTAGCAGAGCTGCCTGTTCTTCTAGTTATCTCTATTCTAGGGTGTACTCTTCTCCTTCACCTAGTATGACCACTTTAGTATCAGATTGAGATTCTACTTTTTCTTTGAACATGGCTGGGTCTGCTCCTTTCAGATGCATTGGAATTGCTATCTTTGGTTTGATTATCAATGCAGCCTCCGCAGCCTCATTGATATCCATTGTGTACGTGTCCCCACTTGGGAGCAGTGCAACATCAACTTCCACCTCTTCTAGTTTCTCCATCTCTGGAATCAAATCGGTGTCCCCGGCGTGGTAGATTCTCTTCTCCCCAAACTTCACAAGAAATCCCACACCGAAACCCTTTGGATGAAATGGTTCACCATTGGGTCGAAACCGTTTCACATTATACGCTTCTGTTGCCCAGATTGTTCCTTCGCTAGTCACCATCTTCATGAATTGTCCTGGACTCAAGTCCCACACGATTCCTCCTTTGATGTCCTTCTTAAGATTCGGAGGTGCAATCACAGGACTTCCTAATTTACGGATTTTCTTGAGCAACTTATTGTCAAAATGGTCTGCATGACCATGAGTCACAAGAATAAGGTCTGCAGGCGCGAAATCGTCCTTCTTCAACCCTGTGTGGTTTGTAGAGGGATCAATGTAGATGTTCTGATCTGCAGTCTTAATCTGGAAACTTGCGTGTGCCAACAATCGAATTGTAATTCCCAATATCATCACCTAATCTGTGAATGCCACAGCTTCGTATATGTGTTTCATATGATATGATGGCACAGTTTATCGGGACGAGTTGTTTCAGAAAAATGGTGATGATTACCAAATGCCCCTGAGATTCGGTACAACAGCTCTTGAATTCCAATCAACAGTTGACCAGATCATAGTTGATGGTGTTCCTGATTTTTCTCGTTTTGATGTCGAGAATGAAGTACGAACATCTGTTGAGGGGGGATATTCAGTCATCGAGCTCTCTCTAGATGCTAAACACATAATCCCTAGCTCACTTACACCAGAGTTGATTAGTAGGCTCATAGTACTGAAGTCCGAACTTGGACACTCATATACCATTCATCTCCCATTTTGGTCTGTGGAACTGGCTACTTTCAATGAACCCGTTCGAAAAGGAAGTGTTGAGAGTGCCGTTGAGTCCATCAAACTTACTGAACCTTTAGAACCAGAAGCATACGTTTTACACGCTACTGGAGACCTAGCTGAGCAGTTCTCGAATCTTCCTTACTCACCGGAATTAGTACGGTTGATTTGCAAACTGCTAGGAGATTTTGCATCAACCAGTATTGAGGAGATACTCAGTGAAACTGAGATAGATTCACGGAAACTCGCAATAGAAAACTACCTGTTTCCGTTTGATATAATGCGTGATCTGGTAGACGATTTAGACACAAGCATCTGTTTTGATACAGCCCACCTACTAACAAAAATGTCTGGAACCGAATCGGTCATGGAATTCTACAATACACACAAGGATAGAATCTCTGAGATTCATCTTCAAGATGGAAGATATACTGAATACGAAGGAGCCACAGTTCGTGAAGACCATCTCACATTGGGTCACGGATTATGGGGTAACTCAGGCATTCGTAAGTTTTTACTTGAATTGGTCAAGGATAAATTCATAGGTCCAATAATCTTTGAGCTAACCATGGATGAAACTAAAGAGTCATTGAACCTCATCAGAGAGTTAGTCCCTGAAG
>SOKL01000168.1 GCA_004376265.1 Candidatus Thorarchaeota archaeon | reverse complement strand
TCAACTGCAGCTATTGTGGGACTATATTCGTTTGGTACCACAATTCTAGACCTTATTATCTTGAACATACTATTGGCAGCACCAATTGTGATCTGGAGTGGAGCAGAAAAAACTCTTTCAGTTAATGGTGTAAGCAATGAGATGAAGGGTCGTGCTCTTGGAACTTTTCAATTCATGATGAGTTCAACACGACTGATAGGTCAGTTCACTGGAGCCCTACTTTGGGATTACTTTGGTAGCTTGAGAACAGTTTATGGTATTGCAAGCATTGCTGGAATGTTTCTTGTTGTAGGTCTTGCGTATGCCCTCAAGTCACTAAAACTTGAATACAAAGAAGAGTTACCATCAAACACTAGCATTGAGTAATCTTCTTTTCTTCAATCATGCCGTAATACACATTTCAAAACGATTAAATTGAGTGTCCCTCAATTAGGGTCGAGATTGCATGGACTGAATCTTCTCAATATCACGCGTGTTAGCCAAGTCGCCCAAGAGATGACCGGATCGTTTTGCTTTTGTTTCAATGTATGCCTTGCTAAACTCAGTAGGTTCTGTAATTATAGGAAGACGCTCTATAATCTTGATTCCAGCATCAGTTAATTGTTTGATTTTCTCTGGATTGTTGGTCAGTAGTTTGATAGACTTGATTTTCAGATTATTCAAGATGTTTGCCGCAATTCCATAATCCCGCTCATCAGGTTGATATCCTAAGTGTATATTGGCATCAATTGTATCGAAACCCTCATCTTGAAGAGCATAAGCCCTGATTTTTTCAGTCAAACCGATGTTGCGACCCTCCTGTCGAAGATATAGCACTACTCCTGTTCCTTCATTCTCAATGATTTTCAATGACTCCTGAAGCTGATCACGACAATCGCACCTTTTGCTTCCCATGACATCTCCTGTCAAACACTCGGAGTGGACTCGTGTCACAACTCCTTCCTTGTCAATGACATCACCCTTGATGATGGCTGTGTGCTCCTTCCCATCGCATGGGCTCACAAAACCAGCAACTTGGAAAGTTCCGAATTTACTAGGAAGGTCGGCGATTGCAACAAGCTGAACACAGCACTCATCAGTGGCGCACACTTGTTTCTCACTATCTTCTAGTAGCAACTCAATTTGCTCTTTGGTGAGTTTCATAGGTATCCCTCATGTTGTGATGCAAATCGGTCCCTCATTGAGTCTGTGATATACCTTTGGATTCTAAAACAAATTCCGGCATTGCTATATACTACATAGCTTTGCCCCGCTTGTAGCAAAATCAGAGGGAACATTGAATGACTCGTGATCACAATAGCGCTGTTGAAAAGAGCCAAGAATGGTTGAAAGAGAATACTAAACGTTATGCGTTCAAGAAACTAGAAAGGGAGATTGTGAAAATGGGAGCTTGTGTTGAGTGTGGCTCATGTGTCGCAGGTTGCCCCGTAAACGCAATAACTGGGGAAGTCATCAAAAGGAAGTATATACCTGTTCTGACTGGTAAATGCATTGCGTGTGGAACTTGTTATGCTATGTGTCCACGTACTTCTGTCCTGCAAGATGACATCATTGGAGAATTTACTAGTGTTTGGAAAGTACGCGCCCATGGTGACCATAAACGCCAGAATGGAGGAGCAGTGACAGCAATCCTAGGATATATGCTTGAAAAGAATGAAATTGAGGCTGCTGTTGTGGTGGGCCAATCTGATGAAGTGCCATGGTTGCCATTTGCTAAAAGAGTCACTTCCAAAGAGGAACTTCTTGATTCGGGAGGGACTATCTATACCCATGCTCAAATTATTGAAGAGATGCATAGCTGCTTCAAAGACAATCTATCCTCAATTGGCGTGGTTGGAACTGCATGCAATATTAACGCAATTCAGAGGATGCAGTCACATCCAGGGAGTTATCTCAACATCGATTCGAAAGCGACAGTATTCAAAGTCAGCCTCTTTTGCATGGAATCCTTCAACTATAATGGTCTAGTTAACTTTCTGAAAGGCGAAGGTATAGACATCAAGAAGGTTGAACGGTTCGCTATCACTAAAGGGAACTTCATTGTGACCTTCGCGGGTGAGGAAAAGAGCTGGTCGGTCAAGGACCTCGATCCCATTGCAGCCACGTCATGTTCATACTGCACTGATCTCACTGGAATGGATTCAGACCTCTCATGTGGTAACATTGGTTCAGACAGCGATTGGACCACAGTGCTTGTAAGAAGTAAGATAGGGGACAAAGCTCTCAAAGCAGCAATCAAGGAAGGACTTGTCGAAGCTGAAGAGATTGATGAGAAGGCCCTGCAAGCAGTGATAAATACGGCACGACTGAAGAAGAACAAGAGATTCAAATTGAAGCATTCGTATTAGGTTCAGATGAAGGATGGACTACCGTGCTTATCAGGAGTACTCAGGGAGAGAAAATCTTCAATGAAGTTGTCAAGGCAGACCTGTTAGATAAGATTGGTGGCTACAAGACTGGAATGCCAATCGACCGAAAGTAGCTGTGTGGATGAATAGCCAGACTACCTTGTCTTAGTTCTGAAGTAGATAACTAGTATTACGAGAAGGGACAGAATACCGAGAATCGCTACAACTGCGTACAAAGGCGCTGGAGCTCCAACGTAACTCTGGCTACTTATTTGCACATTAAGCCAACCTGAATCATATACAAGTTGTACCGATGAATTGTCTTGTGCAATGATCTTGTACCAAACTCTAACACCATACTGGTAATTCCCTAGATGAGAAACGAAGATGTTCGCTATCTCGGTCTGATCCATGCCTGATGTTTCAAACGTGAAATCAGCACCATCAGGGTCTCCAATTCCCCACCGTATCTCTAGATTGCTGAGATTATTTAGATCCCAGACATAGGACTGAATGGTCAGGTTATTTGAAGTATCTGAACTGAATGTCTGAATAGCAGTGACCCCAGAAACAACTGGAACATGAGCGTCAGCAGTGACCTCCACTTCAATCAAAGAGAAATCTGTTTGATTGAAAAAGTCAGTATAAGAAATGTTGTAAACGTACACACCTACAGCAAAGTTGTCTACATCGATTGTATAATTCTCTCCATTCCAGATACCATTGTCAATATCTTCACCATCAAGGGTAAAATTGAAGATGAGAGGATTGTTCTCTTCAACTGTCCAGTTGATGATATATCCGGTGTACCCTTCCTCGTACGAGAGGTCTCCTGATGTCGTGATGATTGGAGCGCGAATGTCTTCATACACTGTGACATTCACGGAGTCGTTTGTCATTCTTCCATAATCATCAAAGAGAGTCAGCGTGATAGTGTAGTTTCCTAAGAAGAGACCATCAACGACTGAAATGATGTCTTGACCACTAGGATCGGTGAAAGTCCAATCAGTGTCCTCAACTTCAATGAATGAATGGAATTGTGAAAAGTCACCATAAGTTGTGTCATTGAATTGGATAAAAGCTGTAATTGTATAGTTCTTTGGATTACTGTCGTAAGCATGCCAGAGAATCTCGTAGCCTTCGGCTCCGAACTCATATTCGATGTCAACTGGAAACGTGATTGTTGGGTCTGTTGAGTCAGCGACAACAGTGACGTTCACATGATTCGTTGCATTTCGGCCAAAGAGGTCTCTTACGAAAAGAGTGTAAAGATACCATCGTGAGGCATTAAGACCATCGATATTGATTGTAATATTGGTGTGACCCCAATCTCCACCTTCAATTACGGTAAAGTTGTTCGAGGGTTCATTGGATTCGCGAGTGACGTTGTAGAAATCAGGATTTGCCTCTGTGACATTCCATAAGATTTCGTTTCCAAAGCTACCTTCCTCGTAGGTGATATTTTCGGGCTGTGCGATTATTGGTGCTGTCGTATCTGGAAGGACACGCACAAGAGTAGTTGCAGAAGCACTCTCTTCTTGATTGTTATAGACTGTACAGTTGAAGTCCAAGTCTTGCGGGAGCGTGTCAATCCAATCCCCTAGATAGAGTTGTACAAGAAAGACCGTGATCTCTCCTCCACTCCAAAAGCTACTATCAAAGAGAACTCCATCAACAGTGACGGTATAATTCTTAGGGTCGGTGTCAGATGTCTGGTAAATCAGTGTGTGACCCACGGTACCATTCTCAAACTCAAGAAAGCTTGGTCCGGTGATAGTTGGAGCGGCCAACTCAATTATTTTGACTGGGGAATATGTCTGCTCAACATTACTAGTAGTCAGAGCATAAGGTGACCAAACAAGCCACACCAGTAGGATGACCAGTGCTATATTGCGGCGACCGAGTGAAACCATCTGATTACTTCCTGTTCTTGCAGTATTTGGCTTGTTGACCGCCGAACTTCATAGCACGGTTTTATACCCTTCGGTGCCTGAGATTACAAACTGCAAAATAAAGTGATATTAGTATGGCATAGGCTGATAAGACAGAATGTGTGGAGTATAACAGGACCAACTCCATACTAAGGTACAAGCAAGACCTCGGGGAAGCAACAGTGCCAAAGGCGATTTACTCAATTTGGTGGGATAATCGACTCGGTCCAATGGTGGGTCGGTCATTTCCTGAAGAAGAAACATTGACTGGCGAGGAAGCTCTTATTGTATTCATGGGACATGGAGTCAATCAGGAAACTGAAATAGGATACTCCAAACTACAGAAAGGTCTCGTGATATCATATATGCGACCACCAAATTGCATCGCTGTCTTATTGAATGATGGAGAAAATACAACAACGGTTGAACGAAATCTCCTCCGTCTTGCACCGTATATAGATTTCAATAGTAGTTCATGGGACACTGAACTTCAGAAGGCGTATCAAACACTTCATGACCTTCTTAACGAAACATCCGGTGATGAGCTGCTAAACAATCCAGAAGTGCAAAAATTAGTTAGCGATATGGCAGCTGAAAGAGTAAAAGCATTTACTCCGAAGCATGTGCTCCGTGCGACCGTCAGATATCCGGAAGCCCAGGATTATTTCGGTTCTGATGATGCAGAGGTTACAAGAATGCTTCGAGATTTGGAAGATGAGGAGGTTCTTGAATCGCGAACATTCGGAAGAAGAATCGAATGCAGACAATGTGGAGACTCAGATCTTACAATTGAGCTACTCTGCCCAAAGTGTGAATCAGGCGAAATTCACAAAGTATTCACTCTCTTTTGTCCGAAATGTAGCAACCAATTCCATGCGGTGATGGCTGATGATATTGCTGAGGTCACTTGTTTGAGCTGTAAAGAACCAGTCAAGGTGGGAGACTTACCTGTTTTAGATGTTGAACCCCTTTGTAATCAGTGTGGGACCGCATCAAATGACCCAAAGATAGTCTTTCGTTGTGCTACATGTAGTAAGCATCTACGCGGCGCAGATTTACTAGCTGGAACTGGTCTTGCTTACTATCCCAAAGAGTAAACCGCAACAGTTTTGTGGGCGTTGCTTTGCCGTCACAAAGGAGTGAGTTTACAAAATGTCAGAATCTACAATCAATGTAGGGGTTATCAAACTCGGTGCGATTGCCTCTGCACCTCTTCTAGATTTAATGTTCGATGAAAGGGCAGAACGGAAAGATATCAATGTGCGAGCTTTCACCAGCGGCGCAAAGATGGATGAAGAATCAAGCGTTGGACCTACAGAGTCAGTAATTGCTTGGGCACCTCACCTAGTGCTCATCGTGAGTCCAAACGCAGCATTGCCTGGTCCTACAAAAGTGAGAGAAATGTTGGCTGAAGCTAAACTTCCAACGATTTCGATTTCTGATGGCCCAGCTGCAAAAGCATTCTACAAGAAGAACGAAGAAGGAAAGAAAAAGCCTCACGTTCTTGATGGCCAAGGGTTCATCGTCATACCATCGGATTCAATGATTGGTGCAAAGAAGGAATTTCTTGATCCCACAGAGATGTCATTATTCAATGCAGATGCAATCAAAGTGCTCTCAATTACTGGAGTTGCAAGAGCTATTCAAATTGAGCTTGACAAAGTTGTTACAGCTCTCCAAGCTGGTGAAACCCCAGAAATGCCTCAAGTGAAATTGACCGCAGAGAAAGCTGTCAAGTGTGGATATTTCGGGAACCCTTACGCTAAAGCTAAGGCTATTGCAGCCTTGACCATCGCAGAAGCTGTTGCGGATATCACTACAAAAGGGTGCTTCAAAACAAAAGAAGCTGAGAAGTATATCCCATTGGTCGCAGCAGGTCATGAGATGATGAGAGTTGCAGCGAATTTGGCCGATGAGGTCAGAGAGTTAGAGAAGGCAGGAGATTCTGTGGTTAGAAATCCACACGTTTCCAAGGGCTTGGTAAAAACAAAGACTGTACTTATGGATAAGCCGAAGTAGTTACTATACTACTTCTTCTTGACAGTCTTCTTCACGACCTTCCGGGCTTCTTTGAGTAACTTCTCTGCACCAGCCACACTCAGCCCATCAATCTTTGGGGCGAGTCTCTGAGCAGACTCGCCAGCTAACTGAGCGGCGGATTCATACCCCGCCGCGGTCAGCTTTTTCTCAAGACGTTCACCTATACCGGAAACTCTTCGTAGAGGAAGCATATCCTTGAATTCCTCTCCAAGAATATCGTTCATTTCACTATCGCTTAGATCGGAACCAGCATCTATAATGTCGATTTGACTTCGGATAGATGCAAAATCATCTTCTCCTACAAAAGCATCAACAGCTTTACTCACCTGCTTCTCATCAAAGGCGAAATCAAGATCCTCCATCTCAATCTCTCTACCAAGGGTGGATTGTAATGAACCAGTCAAATATAGAGCACAAAGTGATAGTAGAATAGCAACTTGTCCCCCTATTATGGGCAACCAATCTGGGGCAATAAATGGAAATCCAAATAATTCTACATTGAATTCCAATGCCCAAAAAAGTGACATATAGCAAAGGAAGAAGAACCAGTATAACGACAGTCTAAAACCCTTATTTTTCACAGATCCAATTTCAGGCCATATAAGAAGTAGGCATAATCCAAGCAAATATCCCTCCACAAATCGCTCTGAGATTAGAAGCGTTGACAGATTACCAGTTTCATAGAATGTAGAACCAAATATGGTAAGAAGTCCGATGAGCAAAATTACAAATCGGAAAGCTGTTTTTCGTCCAAGTCGATCTGACATGATACCTGCAAATAAAATCGCTACAATGAATGGAAGCATTTCAAAATAACCAATATCAGCAGTTTGACTAAGTGAAACAAAAGTTGGGTATAACAGAATGATCTCTTGTTTGGTAACTGTGTACCATAGAAGATGAGTTGCCAACACAAGAATCATTGGAATGAAGTACCTGAAGGAGCTACCTGCGATTGTTAGCGATGCGCGAGCAGCTTTCCATGGTTTGAAAGCGGCTGATATCAAAACTGCGACCAATGATACGAATGCAGGGAAAGTAATGGTGTTCCGCAGGACAGCGGCGATTACGAGGCTGTCAAGAAATCTAAAGATGATGTAAACGAAAATTGCCGTTGCGAGGAAGATAGAAACAGTTCTTCCACGAAAACGAATTACAACACTTTGGTTGATTCGTGCAGCCCATGTTATGAGCATCAAAGCAAGACAGCCAAAAGTGCTTGTTGCTAGTAACATAGGGTAAATTTCTGTAAACCCAGGTATGATTTGGAGAACACTTAGAATTCCAAAAAGACTTGGCAATAGCGCGCCTATATACATCAGAAGATCATGTCTTCTTATTCGGTCGACGAGTAATCCAGATAGTGGTAGCGCAATAAATGCAGTGAGTAAACCAAAACCAAGAAGCTCGCGATGCTCATGTAATGTCAAACCAAAAACAGCAAACAGAGACCCTGACAATATACCGGTGATGACGTAGATTGAGAAT
>SOKL01000171.1 GCA_004376265.1 Candidatus Thorarchaeota archaeon | reverse complement strand
CCTGTCCTCCACAAGCGGGAGACATCAACCAATTCTTTCGTTAACGTTGGAATGATTCTATCAATCTCAATCAAGACTAATACAGTTTCGCGAAACCGAGCTTCAATCAGGTCCGATGTAATGACAGCGGACTTGGTTGATGAAATACTTTCAATTTTGAAAAATAGTGTTGAGCACCAGTCTTTAGCTGAATCTTTGCAATCTCTATCAGAACATCAGAAAGACTGTTCGAAGCATGTAGAATACTATTGGGCTGTGGGATTGCACGTAATTCACTGAAAAAATCACAGTCAACTCCAAGGAGTTCTGGTAGCTCGAATATTGAAAACATAATCTGATGGGTCTTCAACCAATGTTTCTGATATGTCTTTGAACAAGCAACTCGCAAAATGTTGACAAACTCTTTCCAATCATTGCTAGAATGGACATCATTTCTGATAACATTGTCAATTTCTGTGTGTAGTCTTCTGGAATTATCATCAGCTAGCAATTCCAAGATCAGATCAGTATCAATCTCCATCGTTGAATCATGTGAACATCAAGACTACTTCTGATTTGCGCTATTCGGATTATTAGAACATTTATTAGAAGACCTAATGATAATTAAATATAATATAGGGGTATTACATTGCCCGAGAGTGAAGGCAAAACTGAAGGTCCCACTCCATTTGAGCTCGACATTATGCGTTCATTTGGTTGGGCTGTAGTAGAAACCGAGAAGGCACTATATCAGAGGTATCTCAATTTGTCAGCTGCTCGGTCATTAATACCAACCAAAGTTTTCAGGACTCATCTTAGAGAGATGGAAGCCAAGGGCTATGTATCATCTCTGAAACTCCATGGAAAGAATGCTTATCGTCGTCTTCTCATTGGAAAGGATGTGGGAAAAGAAATTCATCCTCAAGTTCCGCTTGATGAGATGCGACTTGCACTTGGGAGCCTGAAAGCAAAACCGAAGTTCGGGAAGAAGATCAGGTCACGTGTCACTTCAGAAGTTGTTGAGGACACCGATGTTGTAGGACAAGAGATTCAGAATGCTCTTGAAAACTGGATGCTTCGTGATTCTGGTCGAATCAGTAAAGGTGCAGTGCATGCACATGTAGCCAACATGATGGCTGCCCTACAAGAATCTAAAGAGGAACTCTTTGAATATGTGAGGATAGAGGTTCCTGGACTGTTAGCTGACTTGGGTCAAGTGCTACAAGTATATGGTCCAGACTTTTTATTGCTAACTCTACGCGTAACTGAACACAGTATCAGAAAATACAAGTTCTGATGACTTATCACTAGGAATACCAGATGTAAATCAATGAGGGAGCCCTATGCCTGAAATACATAGAATCACCTATCTTGGCCAATCTGGTTTCTATATTGAAACGTCTGAGTCACAACTACTGATTGACCCGAGTAACAAGAAATCTGGGGATTTGGAAGGAGATCTTGTTTATTGTACCCATAATCACTTTGACCACATTGGCGGAGTCAAGACATTTCTAAACCGAAATTCAAATGCTATCTTGGTTGGTAACGAACAAGTTGCACGGAAATTCTCACGATTTGGTGAACAAATGAAGATTGTTAGCGATGGTGAAACCTATGAACACAAGTCGTGTTCCCTATCTTTCACCAAATTAGAACATGGTTTCCTGAAAGGAACCTATAACTTGGCGGTGGAGGTCCATATCGGTGACTTCACATTTGCTCACTGTGGTGATGCAGTTTCCTTTACTGGGTTTCCAACTTCAACCGTAGATGTATTGGCGATACCGATTAGTGGTGCATTTGCTGCTAATCCAAAAAAAGCGTTGGACATGATTCTTAATCTTCCTGATCCATTACCAACTATTGTTCCGATGCATTGGTTACTTAGGAGTCCAGAGGGATTTTGTCAAACTCTCCTCAATGCCAGACCTGATGTGAACTGTATTATTCCTGCGACGGGAGAACCCCTCAAAGGCTTCGTTTGAACCCGTTAACTTGACTACTACGACTTCTAAGTCTGCGTAATCCAACTAGTTCATAAGCTCCTTCAAACGGTGCACCAAACGAGTGCAAATGATTGTGGAATGGGTTTCAGAAGATTGGACCACAGTTCGTTCTCTATTTGATGCACACAAAAGAGCACGTGCAGTGATTTTCCCAGCATTGGAGCAGGGGCGCGGACAATTGTGGACCAACTCCCTCGAATCACCAACTATTGCTAGATTGCAGCTTGCTATGATCAATGCATTGGCTGGAGATAGCACAAGTCCTGATGCCCAAGAGATTGTGCGTATGATTGAACCTATGCGACTTGTGTTCGGTCCTGATGAAGGGTGGACTCAGATAATCAAAGATTTATGGGGTGATAGAATAGGTGTTCAACCTAGAGTGCTACTATCTCCCAAATCTCTCAACTTAGATCATCTACTACATCTTCGAGAACAGATACCTTCTGAATACACTTTAGAGAGAATGGATCTTGAAACAATCAAAGGAGTGGATAAACGAAGAGCCATGCACATCCCCACCTTTTTTGGTAGTTCTGAGGAATTCTTCAAAATGGGGATAGCTTATTGTATCAAATATGAGGACAAGATTGTCAGTATGGCTTCAACATTCACTCCGTTTATAGATGAGTTTGAAATTCAAGTTGATACTTCAGACCATGAACATCGAAGAAGAGGGTTAGCGACAGCAGTTTCTGCAGCTCTTATGAGTCATGCATTGGAGAATGGTTTAGTTCCTCATTGGGATGCTGCAAACGAGGCGTCAATCGAGCTTGCATTGAAACTTGGCTATACTGACCCCGATCGATGGGAAGCATATTACTTGAAGCCTGAAGACGATACGGAATAGAGCTTCATTTCTTCTTTATTAAGAAAGACAAGACTGGAGACTCTGAAGTGAGTCCCCAGATTGTTCTACGATTATCCGACTATTGAAAAGTCGTCAAAGAGGAGCGTTGGGATATCGATGCCAAAAGGTAGGAATTGATTGTTACTCCCAATCTCACGAAGCTTCTCATAACCCTCGTAATAGTTTCCTGCAATTGAAACTGGTTCTACAGAACCTTTCAGCTCCCCATTCTCAACAAGATAAGCCGAACCCGCAACGCAAGAGAATTCGCCTGTAGCAACACTAGAGTGGAAAATTCCTAGTGGAAAATCCCGAACGAGAATTGCTTTACCATCAATAGAGGAAATGATTTCCTCCTCAGTCTTGTTTCCCGGAGCTACTTCTAACCACTTAGTTGAAACTGTCGGTCTGGTTTCATAGGGTGTTCCTCCTCCGAAAATTCCTCCACCTCGAGAGCAATTCCCAGTTGATTCAAGACCGAAAGCTTTTCCATAGTAGCTGTCGAATAAATAATTCTTCAGCACGCCGTTCTCGATTATTGAATTCTGTTTTTGTGGAATCCCCTCTGCATCAATTGACTCTGTCCCTAGACCTTTGGTCTTTTGACCGTTATCCGTTATCGATAATGCTTTTGAAGCAATTGTATCTCCGATTTTATCACAAAGAGGTGAAATTCCCTCAACAACAGGACGACCAAGAATCGATTGACCAAGACTTGAGAGAATGAATAATGCCGCAGGTACTGGGGTCCAAATCGTAGGCATCTTTGCTGTCATATCTAGTTTCTTTGCACCCAACAACCCGACTGCAGCCTCAGCAGCTGTCTTCCCGACTCCTACTGGATTGCTCAAACGTTCTCGGGATACATCAAAGTGAAATGATCCTCTTCTTTCCTCATTCTCTATTGCGTATACACTGGTTTGACAACTACTCATACCACTACGTGTAGCCTGCAGGATTCCTCTTGTGTTTCCCACAGCGTAGCCTCTCCAAGAAGCATCAGCCTCTGCTGATATCACCTTAGCTCTAGGATCTACAGCTTTTGCTTCTTCGATTTGTTGTTCACATTGCTTGATGAGGTCCTCTGTTTCTATTGAAAGCACTTCCTTCGGAAATGCTCCTTCTTTTCCTGATCCTTGCGGATCGGAGAAACCTTGGAATCGTTCATCCTCTACGTCCACGCTGTCGATAATTGCTAAAGCTTCTCTCGCAGTTAGTTTGATTCTCTCAGTCGAAACACCACTAGCAACGGCAAATCCGATTCGCTTGCCCTTTGCGGCACGTACAGCAGTTCCAGCTGTAGCACCGTCTGATGCAGTGACGACACCCTGATCAATACTTGTCGAAATCTTGTTCTCATAAAACACAAAGATTTCGAACTCTGCAGAGCTATCCAGAGACTTCGCATATTTAATACCTGTATCAGTTGCGGAGAGTAATTCGTCTTTTAGATTATCAAATTCCATTCATAATCAACTCCTTGCTATGCCTCCCCACCAAAGGTCACTTCATTAATGAGCAACTTTGGTCCTCCCATCCCACACGGTAATGGAGCTTGTCCTCCCTTTCCACAACCACCAAAGTATCCTGACCTGAGTTTCAATTCCTTTGTTCCTCCTTCAACATTCGATAGAAGGTCTAGAATATTACCTGATAGAGCCACTTCTCTAATGGGATACTGAATCTCACCGTTATCAACCCAGTAACCACGTATTGCCTTGAATACGAAACTACCATCGCCTTCAACTTGCCCCCCTGATGTTTGAATTGCATATATTCCAGTTCCAAGCTGTTCAATTGCTTCATCATCATTGAGATTGCCCGGTAAGAAGTAAGTGTTTGTCATTCTTGGTATTGGTGGAAAGACAAAACTAACAGCTCGAGCATTCCCGGTGGGTTCTTGCTCCAGTTTGCTTGCTGTTCCCCGATTGTGGAGATAATGCTTTAGAACACCCTTATCCAGAATTGTAGTCTGATTTGTAGCTATGCCCTGATCATCATAAGGAAGCCAAAGACCTCCATATTTCTTGATATCCGGAACACCTCCATCAACAATTGTTGCCTGTTCAGTTCCTAGAGTCTGACCAATCTTTTCGGTTAGAGGGGATCCTCCCGTTACGATAAAGTCTGCTTCACTTAGGTGACCGAATGATTCGTGTGCAAGCACACCTACCAGAATCTCTTCAATGAGTGCGCGGAATTTTCCAGCGGGACATGCTTTGGCCTTGAGCTGTTCTGTTGCTCTAGAACCAGCCAATTCACCTATCTTCTCAGGAGTAAATTCTTCTTTATCATACTCCTCAAGACCAAATGTTCCTCCTTGACCCATGGCACCAACCACCATCGCACCAGAATCTGTTTTTGATGTTACGCTGACTCGTAAATCAGCAACCAAAAATTCCCAATCAATTTCTGAGCCATCACTATTTACTAGCATCTTTGGCCCGTATAGCTCACCCCATAATGTGCGAATGCTCCTGATGTTCTCACCATGTTCTCTTCCGGATTCTACTGCTCTGTTCACCATGTCGATTTTATGGTTTAGTTCTCGATCACGTGGATGAATTTTCACGTTTGGAGTATCAGATTTCTGACTTTTAACAGCAGGTCGTCTTTCAAACGGTAACTTTAGTTTGGCGGCTCTTGAAGATGCCTTAGCCATCTTGTACGCTTTTTCGACAATGCTTCGGATATCTTTCATCTCCGTGCTAGAAGTAAATGAAAAACCTGAAACTCCATCTACATAGGCAGTGATAGCAAATCCCATTCGAGATTTGACTTGAATATCTTGCCAAATATCATCAATCCGCTGCAAGGCTCTCAAGGTGAGATCGTCGTATCTTGCTTCAACGAAATCTGCACCAAGTTCCTCACCAATGCGGACACATTCATGTAATTTGTCCAACATGTTTTAGATACCTCTATCATGTTTCGTAGTTTCAATGAGACTGGTCACTCTCTATTGAGTTACTGGTCATTATTGACAATATTATTGTCCATAAAAAGGCGATTCATAACGCGAGTACTCATGTTGTTACTTTTTATTTTCAAGAATTCTGTACCAATAGGTGTACAAAGTTTTGAAACCCATTGACTCATACAAGGAAAGTGCTGGTTCGTTATCCGTTTCAACCTGAAGAAATACCTTCTGTGCTCCATGGTCCTCCCCCCACATTGCAAGAGCACAGCTCAGAGACCAAGCCACACCTCGATGCTGAAACTCTGGCAATGTTCGAATAGAGAATATCCCAAGCCAATCCTCTTCCACAACTCCCAATCCCATCCCCGCAACATTCCCGTGCATCATGACTCTTGCTATGTTCTTATCGCCACCAATGCGATGAATAATCTCTCGTCTCACGTCAATTGCTAATTCTCCTCTCTCTGATTTGTACAAGAGAGTGTCAAGTGACTCGTCAGTGACCTTGAACAAGTCAACTGGTACACGAGGTCCCAAGCAAGAAATGGTGTCTATTGGAGCTGTCTGCACATGAGTTATCATCCATTTTTCGAAGCCCTTCTCTTCTAGTAACTTATCAAGCCCATCTGGTTGACTAGCTGGTGTGATTTTGAATGCCGCCGGAGTGTCCTTCTCATGGTATAACTCTATGACATAATCTACCAATTGTTCAACACTAACACTACTGTCCCATTCCTTAGGTTGGACACTATTGGCTCTCCACGTGACACCATCATTCCAGTGAATGATCCAGCCCTTGTATTTGATAATCTCTCTTGCTGGCCAACAGTGTGATGCCACGAGCTCTAGCTCAGCAATCTCTCTCTCTGACACCATGATGGTTTGATACACATCACGTCGTGTAATATTCATTACCTTTGGCTTTTATCGCCAGTTCAGAAGAGTAGTTTCCCGAACAAAACACCTTTGTGACATCTCCACTCCTTTCAATTGAGGATGCCTTGGTGAAACAGGAGCTAAGAGAGATTGCATGGTCCATTGTCACTGGTCTTCACAATGAGATTGTTTCTGCTAGTTCTTTCAGCAATCTTGAGACAACTGAGGCAGCCAGACTTGCAAGCCTTTCTTATGTGATTTCAGCAAGCAGATCCAACACAGATAAAAAATTCTCACAGCTCTCCTTTGAAGCTGAACGACTGGGGATTTCGTACAATACTATCTCAGATATTGTGCAGACAGGTTTGGACTCCTACAAAGGTCCATTGCTATACGATTTTGAACTCTCTGATTTAGTTTCACTTCTTGGATTGATTCATTCAATCGGAAGCTATCATCTACCTCTACAACATGATCAAGGAACTTCACAAAGACCTCTCGGAGCGTATTATACTCCACAACGCATAGCAGAATACATCGTTTCACTAACCTTGACTCCCACTCTTGACAGACTGGCTGGAAGTGTATCAAATACTGACATTAGTGCTCTTGAAGAGATTCTGTCATTGCGAACCCTTGACCCAGCCTGCGGACCTGGAGTTTTCCTTGTTTCAGCGATGAACACCTTCGTCAAAGCAATGGAGTATGGAATTCGTCTTGCTCGTGAATCAGGAGTGACAGATGAAACCCTAGAAGAAGCTGGAGTTTTGAATTATCTCCAAATAATTCGTCGAAACTTGTACGGTGTTGATGTTGATGCTGGTGCTCTGGAAGTCACGGATATATCCCTCGGTTTACTCTCCAAGAGTACAGATGATTCGTTTTTTGGTTCGAGTCTGAAACAGGGAAATTCCCTAATATCACTCAAAGGTTTGAATAGCAAACAATCGCACGGTCATTATTTCTCAAACACCGCGACTCGTATACCGTTTGAATGGCCTGATGAGTTTGTAGAAGTCCTGAGAAGCGGTGGATTTGATTTTGTGGTCATGAATCCCCCCTATGAAAGATTGAAACCTAATCTTGCTGAATTTCTAAGAGAGCGAATTATTACTGGAAACAGAAAAATCGACCTTGAGGAATTCAATGTCTATAAAGAACAATTGAAAGAAGATCTA